>JAGCWG010000493.1 GCA_017961965.1 Bacteroidaceae bacterium
AGATTAACCCAGATCACACTCCTGCCGTTCTTGTAAAGAATCATGGTCCTTTCTCTTGGGGTACATCTCCAGACAATGCCGTTTACAACGCAAAGGTCATGGAGCAGGTAGCTAAGATGGCATTCATCAGTTTCAGCGTCAATCCGCTTACAACAATGAATCCTCTCCTCGTAGAGAAGCATTACAACCGTAAGCACGGACCAAACGCTTATTATGGTCAAAAAAATCAGCAACATTAAGTTGCGATTTTTTCGCCCATAATAATTGATAATTGACAATTGATAATTGATAATTAGGCTGCGCATGAAGGAGAACTTGATAAAAGACAAAAGTTTTGACTTTGCAGTTAGAATTGTGAATCTTCACAAGTTTCTGACTACTGATAAGAAAGAATTTACTATGTCCTGTCAGGTTCTTCGCAGCGGAACAAGCATTGGAGCCAACATAAGTGAAGCTACACAGGCGATAAGTACTGCTGATTTCATTGCAAAATTATCAATATCTCTTAAAGAAGCATCGGAAACTGATTTCTGGATAAATTTGCTTCACAGAACAGGTTACATAGATGATGTTATGTATAAGAGTTTAATATTCGATTGTCAAGAATTGATTAAGATGCTTACTTCCATTATTAAAACTTCGAGAAATAATAATAAATTAAATAATAACGATGATATGTGAAAATGATATTGGTATTTTATTTCCGGATGGCATAATTATCAATTGTCAATTATCAATTTTCAATTAGCCATCGGTTTCTGCATAATTATCAATTATCAATTTTCAATTATCACTTAAATTTTAAAACTATGTTTGAAAATTTAGAGCTTTGGTGGGTAACTGGAGCACAACTCCTTTACGGAGGCGAGACTGTAAAAATTGTTGATGGACACTCAAAGGAAATGGTTGATGGTCTCAACAATAGTGGTATCATTCCTATCAAGGTAGTATATAAGGGTACAGCTAACTCTTCAAACGAGGTAGAGGCTGTAATGAAGGCTGCTAATAATGATGCAAAGTGTGCTGGTATCATCACATGGATGCACACATTCTCTCCAGCTAAGATGTGGATCAAGGGTCTTCAGGCACTCCAGAAGCCACTCCTCCACTTCCACACTCAGTACAACGCTGAAATTCCATGGGACACAATGAACATGGACTTCATGAACCTCAACCAGTCAGCTCACGGAGACATCGAGTTCGGACACATCTGCACTCGTATGCGTGTGCCACGCAAGGTTGTCGTAGGTTACTGGAAGAGCAAGGAAGCTCAGGAGAAGATTGCTGTATGGGCTCGTGTTGCTGCTGGTGTTGCAGATGCTCACAACGTACGTTGCTTGATGTTCGGTATGAACATGAACAATGTAGCCGTTACTGACGGTGACCGCGTAGAGTTCGAGCAGCGTCTCGGCTACCACGTAGATTACTATCCAGTATCTTCACTCATGGAGTACTACAAGAAGGTTACAGACGCAGAGGCTGACGCACTCGTTGAGGAGTACAAGAAGCTTTACACTATCAAGATTGACGAGTCTGGTGAGGCTGTTTACTGGGAGAAGGTAAAGAATGCTGCCAAGGCAGAAATCGCTCTCCGTCGTGTACTCAAGGACGAGAACGCTACAGCATTCACAACTAACTTCGACGACCTCGGTGATGCAGACATCGACGATCCAAACTTCGTAGGATTCGACCAGATTCCAGGTCTCGCTTCACAGCGTCTCATGGCTGAGGGTTATGGATTCGGTGCTGAGGGTGACTGGAAGACAGCATGTCTCTACCGCACTCTCTGGGTTATGAACCAGGGTCTTGAGGA
>JAGCWG010000494.1 GCA_017961965.1 Bacteroidaceae bacterium
TCATTTTCTTTTAATATTTATAGGTTCTGTAAATAATGCAATGACCATTCCTGCCATATAGCAAGTGACGTGTGCCATCCAGCTGATGTTGGGCAACAGTAAACCAACGGCTATTGTCAAGAACATAATCGCATTGTATCGTATATCTCTTTTAATGTTGAATGTTATGCCATACCTGCCAAGTACACAATATATCCATGCTGACATTCCGATAATCGGGCTCCCGGTATCGTACATTATCGGCAAGAGTCCGAGGATTATTGTCGCCAAGAACGTGGATATTAGTATGAATACAGATGGCTTTTTGTAAAACACAATTGCAAGGAAAGACCAAAGATTGCAAAGCAGATGTGCTATATTTGCATGCATGAAAGAAAACATCAATGTGTTATATGTCGGTGCTCCATAATGCAAACTATACTTGCCTGCATCACAACAAAAATAGACTATGAATGTTGCAATTGCCATTATTATTGCAAAGCTCTTTGTATTTTCTGCTCTTTCTTGCATTTGATAATGTTACATAATATTGTTCTTGCAGACTTGAACGTAATATAAAACTTTGGTGCTTGCTGTTCACAGACAGAATTTACAACTTCTCTCAGTTCAAGATTTGGGAACTTGCGTCTCATTACAATAACACGAGAATATATTTCGAGAAACATTTCCATTTTAGAAGGCAATGCCTTGTCGGAAATCTTGCCATCTAAAAGATGCCTTATCGCAGAATATGCCTGTTGCTCTGACACCCAGAACCTTTTGGAAGACTTGTTGATTGTATCTTCGACCACACGGTCAAAGATAATATATCCATCTTCCTGCATGTGCTCATTAAGAGTTTGCTTGTACGCTCTGTATAAGTCCTTGCGGAAAGCTTCTGTATATAGTCCCTTGTTATTCTTGTGTTTCATCTATTGTCTGTTTATTGTACGGCATTGTTTATTAGTAGGAGGACAGATAACAAAGCATCTGTTTCCACCTATGACTTTGTACATGACTCTCACGTTCCTTGCTATCGTTCCGTAAGGTCTGCACCAGTAGTTCATCATTGAATTAACGGACGGAGACGACAGTTCAAATCCGACAGTCCTATACTCAGGGTTCTTCTGTAATTGCGCAAAAGGAGCATCAACCACACATTTCGGATTGATAGTAAAAGCATATCTGTCTCCGACTCTGAAACCAAGTATTCTGTTGTGTCGCTTAATGTCACATTGAAGCATTGCCTTGTATAACGACTTATTGATAGTAACTGAATTATCGTTACTATCAAGTGTCACCCTCATTGGAAGGAAGATGCTTCTTAGGAATAGTCTGATATCAAGGATGTTCATTGCTCTGTTGTTTTGCGTAGTCAAAATCTTCTGCAAGATAATTGCAGTTATAACCCTCTTTTGTAGAGCCAAGGATGTATTTATTCCTGCTCCAGAATGATACTACCTCGAACATCTTGTATGTTGTATTATCATCAAGACTCCGTTCTGCTTCTTTTCTTGTTGAGAAGATTCTTCCTCCGACACCAAGCTCGAACGTACCACGGACGTTAAATACCGTAGTGTAATACTTATATCCAAAAAGATGATGCCATATCATCTGTAATAGGTTTTCTCTCATAGATTTTAATAGTTAGATGTTAATTCTTTTGTAATAGGATTAGGATGAGTTTTCGCCCATTCTTTTGCAATACAAAGAGCATTGCAGACTGCATCCACTTCTTCCTTGTCGCATATATCCATGAAGTCAAGTGCCTGTAATCTGCTGCTTTCAAAATCCTCTAAGGTAATCATGGCAGTATCTCTATTTTCCAACACTGCAACTCATTATACAATTTGCCATTGTGAGAGTTACAGCGTGCATTAAACTTTGCCTTTACCTTCTGTCCTACACTGACAGGGTACTGCTGTACCTTGTCACCGAATAAAATCAAACCGATAGACTCAGGATATTGAACACCCTCCTGAACAACAAGAAAACCTACCTTGTCATAAGATTTCCCTTTTGAGGTGACAGGTTCGTTGGCTGTCACCTCCTTAATTACTCCTACAAATTCCATATTGCTTTTGGTTTATATCAGTCGAGGTAGTCATCTATGACTTGTCTAAAATCATCAAGTGACCGAACAACGTCGTACAAATATCCTTCTTTTTCTACATTTAATTGGAATATCCGTTGACGTTCGCTCTGTTTTGAGTAATTTTTTTTTACTTTTACCTCAATAAACAATCCATGATAACCTTTTCTTGCAACACAAAGCATAAGGTCTGCTACCCCAGCCACAACACCTTCGGCTTTGAGTTTTGCTGCAACGACAGCATTTCTCTGACCTCCGTTAGGTATGGCGAATAGCAAACCTTCATGCTTTCTATGTTGCAGCCTGAACCAATTTACAAGCGTCACTTGTAGTTTGTGCTCTGTTTCCTGCA
>JAGCWG010000495.1 GCA_017961965.1 Bacteroidaceae bacterium
CTGCTTCATTGGTATCAACCAACGAGCATCGTATGGAGTTTGTTGACAGAATATGGAATTCATCACATCTCCCATACGCTGATGGTTACTACGATGCCTACTATGACGGTCTCATGCGACTCTTTGCCATGATGCATCTGTCAGGAAGATATAGGGTCATAGATGATTGAGAATTCAAGTGTCAAGAAGTCCAAAGGAAGCGACGTAGTCAATCAAGACTTTGCGGAAAATAAGCAAGAAAAAAAAACAGCAGACAATCCATTGTCCATAAACATCATGGAGCGAAACGGAGTTAACATCTTATAACTCCTTAACTCCAAGCAAGAAAGCAGTAGCGAAACTTGATAAACTTAAATATAGTATATTGTAAATCTAAAAACCATTAACAAGTGACAAGAACCTATGAAAGTATTTTTATCCAAAGTCCTGACACTCGTCTGTATAGTCGCAGCGTCATTCACAGCCACAAGTTGTGAAAAGGAAGAAGAAGAACCAAGACAGGTATATTATGCCTATTACGAATTTTCGGATGATATGCTTGAGTTGTTTGACGTGAACATCTGCTTTATCAATGATGACTTTGACACGCTTGACAGTCTGCACATCAACGAAGCAACACCTTACAAGGTCAATGAAAAGCTTGGCATCAAGTCATACCTCTTAAAGTGTGATGCAACAGGAAAGAGACTTGCTTCATTCCAATGCACCACAAAAATCATGGAGAAAGGCAAAGCACTTGAAACTGACGGTCGAGTGTATGACCTGATGTTCAGTTATTCCATACACAAGATGCTTAATGACGAGACAGAAGAAGAAGCAATAGGCACAACCATATACTCTCGCAAGGTCTTTACTTACAAAAATATCACTGGAGAGGAACTTGCAGCCATGACAGATGATTCTTCATTTGGAATAAGAAAAATAGAGAAGATAAAATCCGAATTAGAAGAAAGCTCTAACAACGTGTTTTAGTAATGATAAAACTACTTAGTACGTTTTGTACAAATCTTTAACCACCACTTAGTGTTAATAAAAAAACTACTCGGCAGAATGTGCTGAGTAGTTTTTTTTATTGCGTCAAAATTGGATTGAATCTTACACTCCGAATACAGTCTTGAGACCGCCATCAACGCCACTGAAGCCCATGAATGCCATAGCAAGGAGACTTGCAGTAACGAGTGCGATAGGAGTACCTTCGAATGCCTTTGGTACACGGCTGAGGGCAAGCTGTTCACGAAGTCCTGCGAAGAGAACCATGGCGAGGAGGAAGCCAAGACCTGTACCTACAGCATAGATAACACCTTCGAGAAGGTCATAGTCCTTCTGGATAACGAGGATTGCCACACCAAGGATACAGCAGTTTGTTGTGATGAGTGGGAGGAATACGCCGAGTGCCTGATAGAGTGCTGGCATAGTCTTCTTGAGGAATATCTCAATCATCTGTACGAGTGCTGCAATGACGAGGATGAAGGCAATAGTCTGGAGATACTCAAGACCAAATGCTTCGAGCACGAACTTCTGTATGCAGAACGTAACGATTGTTGCTACGAGAAGAACTGCAGTAACAGCCATACCCATTCCGCTTGCAGTATCAACCTTCTTTGAAACGCCAAGGAATGGACAGATACCAAGGAACTGAGCCAATACGACGTTGTTGACGAAGATGGCTGTGATAATAATCAATATAAGATTTAATACGTAGTCCATAATTGTTTAAGTTTTTGAGTTGTTAAGTTCGTAAGTTTTTTAGTTTTTGAGTTCTTGAGTTTTTAGGTTTTTAAGTTTTTAAGTTCATGGATGATTGCTTTTAGTCGTTCGTAACTACTAATTATAGTCAGTAGCAACGGCATAAACAGAACCAGATTCACAAGAACAGAAATCTCGGCAAAAACAAAAAAACTTACAAACTTACAAACTTATAAACTTACTAAGTTATAACTCATTATTTAA
>JAGCWG010000496.1 GCA_017961965.1 Bacteroidaceae bacterium
ATTATTTTAACAATCCTTGCACCGCCTACTGCGCATCTTAAACATCTAAAAACAATCGAGTAGGAGTCACTACACTAATTTAATATAAGCGCTGAACCTACATCATAAATCAATACAATCATTATAAAAATAATTTTGCACACCTACTTATAAATACGATTTGCACCCATATCTCTCGTTCATGGAGATATGGGTGTTCTGCATATAAATATACTGACATACACCCTAAGAACAAAGATTTACCATTTTGCACAAATAAACACAATCATAAAATCAAAATACTTGAAAAACATTATTTATATTGACTTTTTGTTACAAATAACAGTAAAAGCACTGCATTTTATAATTATTTACGCTTATATTAGAAAAAAAGTAAATAATTATTTGGTAGAAATATTAAAATGTCATACTTTTGCAGCGAAATAAAGAAATAAGTCAACAAATAAAGTATATACATAGCAATATGATTATACAATATAAAAGAATATTACATATATGACACAACACAAAATGACACGATGCAAAGTGTGACACGACAGAGTATAACACAGCACAAAGTACTACACGACAAAAAAGGTTTGACACAACACAAATAATAATATGGCGCAACAAATACACTTCACTAAGATGCACGGATGTGGCAACAACTACATTTACGTCTATCTGCCAGACAATCCGATAGAGAATCTGCCAGAGGCATCAATCAAATGGAGTAGGCAGCATTTCGGCATCGGTAGTGACGGTCTTATCACCATCGAAAAGAGTAAGGTGGCAGACTTCAAGATGCGAATCTTCAACAACGACGGTTCTGAAGCCATGATGTGTGGCAACGGAGTAAGATGTTGCGGTAAGTTCGTAAGAGACCATCACTTGACAGAGAAGAGTGAAGTAACGTTCGAGACACTTGCTGGAATAAAGACCTTACAACTGTATGAAGGCGAGGATGGCAAGGTGAACAGAGCAAGAGTTGACATGGGCAAGCCAGTGATAGACGAGAGTCTGACGATGGTTGACGGCTGGCAAGGCACCTCAGTATCAATGGGCAATCCACATTATGTTATATTCGTGGATGATGTCAATGAAATCGACCTTGAGGATGTAGGACCTAAACTTGAGCACAACAAGGCATTCCCAAACAGATGCAACATAGAGTTTGCGACCATCCTTCCTGACGGAAAGATAAGGATGAGAGTATGGGAACGTGGTTCGGGCATCACGATGGCATGCGGTACAGGCGCATGTGCCACATCGGTTGCAGCAACACATACTCAGGGAATGAGCAACACAAACACAATCATAATGGACGGCGGTTCGCTTACTATTGAATGGAATAAGGAAGATGGTCACATCTATATGACAGGACCAGCAGAGACGGTGTTTGAGGGGGTAATTGAGAATTGATAATTGATAATTGACAATTGATAATTGGGAATTAACAATTAACATGCTTCGCAATTGACAATTGAGAATTGACAATTGAAACCAAACACCATAAAAAGTAACAACAGATAATTCATGCCTGCCATAATGGAAAAAGCTACATGACGCAGACACAATATAATATAGAATCCAACAACATGGCACAGATAAATGAGAACTTTCTAAAGCTTGCACCAAGCTATCTCTTCAGCGATATTGCCAAGAGGGTAAGCGCATACAAGGAAGCTAATCCTCACAAAAGCATCATACGATTAGGCATTGGCGATGTGACACGCCCTCTTGCCCCTGCAGTAATAGAAGCTATGCATAAGGCTGTAGATGAGATGGCAAATGGCGATACATTCCGTGGTTATGGTCCTGAGCAGGGTTATGACTTCCTTCGCAAGGCAATCGTTGAGAATGACTTCAAGGCTCGTGGCATTGACATCAGCATGGATGAGGTGTTTGTTAATGATGGAGCAAAGAGCGATACTGGTAACATAGGTGATATTCTCGGCCTCAACAATGCAATATGCATGACTGACCCTATCTATCCAGTGTATGTGGACAGCAACACCATGGCAGGAAGAAATAACATCGTATTCAGTCCATGCAACAAGGAGAATGGTTTCGTAGCAGAGCTTCCTAAGGAGAAGGTTGATGTCATCTATCGCTGCTATCCTAATAATCCTACGGGTACGGTAATCACAATGGAACAGTTGACCAAATGGGTTGACTACGCACTCAGGAATGATGCTATCATCATGTACGATGCCGCATACGAGGCTTATATTCAAGACAACGACATCCCTCATTCTATATATGAGATTCCTGGTGCTAAGAAGTGCGCCATCGAGTTCCACTCATACAGTAAGACAGCAGGTTTTACAGGAGTGAGATGTGGTTACACTATCGTACCACTCGACCTTGAGGTAGCTAAGGCAAGCGACGGCAGCAAGGTACAACTCAACAAACTTTGGTTGCGTCGTCAGTGTACCAAGTTTAACGGTACAAGCTACATCACTCAGAGAGCAGCAGAAGCAATATATACTCCAGAAGGTAAGGAACAGATTAAGAAAACAATCGCTTACTATATGGATAATGCCCGTATCATGCGAGAGGCTTTCAAGGCTATGGGGCTTGAGGTATTCGGAGGTGAGAATGCTCCTTACGTATGGGTAAAGACTCCAAATGGTATGACAAGCTGGGAGTTCTTCGACAAATTGCTTACAGAGGCTAACGTAGTTGGTACTCCTGGTGTTGGCTTCGGCAAGGCAGGTGAGGGCTATTTCCGCTTCACTGCTTTCGGAAAGAAAGAGGATTGTATATTGGCAATCGAAAGAATACAGAAAGCGTTAAGCGTTGAAACAATTCACAATTAATGTAGCGTTTCAAGTAAACGATAAACGCAAAATATTAAAAAAAAGATCATAAACATTGTAACACAAACATATTATGGCAGCAAAGTTAAGACTTCAGGTCGTTGACGAGGCATTCAAGCGTCGTCCAGTATTAGTGGAGACTCCAAAGGAGCGTCCAAGTGAGTATTTCGGTAAGTATGTATTCAACAAGCAGAAGATGTTCAAGTATCTCCCTGCTAAGGTCTATAAGAAGATGTGTGACGTCATCGACAATGGCGCACCTTTCGACCGCACCATCGCTGATGCAGTGGCTGAGGGTATCAAGACTTGGGCAATGGAGCTTGGCGTTACTCACTATACTCACTGGTTCCAGCCTCTTACTGAGGGTACAGCAGAGAAGCATGACGGCTTCGTGGAGCATGACTGGAAAGGCGGAATGGTCGAAGAGTTTGAAGGCAAGCTTCTCGTACAGCAGGAGCCAGACGCAAGTTCATTCCCTAATGGTGGTATCCGCTCTACTTTCGAGGCACGCGGTTACTCAGCATGGGATCCAACCTCACCAGTATTCGTCATTGGTGACACTCTGATGATTCCAACTATCTTCATCTCTTACACAGGTGAGGCTCTCGACTACAAGGTACCATTGAAGAAGGCTCTCTTTGCTGTCGATAAGGCAGCAACAGCCGTTGCACAGTACTTCAACCCAGATGTTACAAAGGTTGTGAGCAACCTCGGATGGGAGCAGGAATACTTCCTCGTTGATGAGGCTCTCTATGCAGCACGTCCAGACCTCGTGATGACAGGTCGTACGCTCATGGGACATGACTCAGCAAAGAACCAGCAGATGGACGACCACTACTTCGGTAGCATCCCTGCACGTGTTGAGGAGTTCATGAAGGATATAGAGATTCAGGCTCTTGAACTTGGTATCCCTTGCAAGACTCGTCACAATGAGGTTGCACCTAACCAGTTTGAGCTTGCACCAATCTTCGAAGAGACAAACCTCGCCGTTGACCACAACATGCTCATGATGTCTATCATGAAGCGCGTAGCTCGCAAGCATGGATTCCGTTGCCTTCTCCACGAGAAGCCATTCAAGGGAGTCAACGGTAGCGGTAAGCACAACAACTGGTCACTCTCTACTAACACTGGTATTCTCCTCCATGCCCCAGGCAAGACAGATATCGACAACCTCCGTTTCGTTACATTCATCGTTGAGACTCTCAAGGGTGTATATGACCACAACGGACTTCTCAAGGCATCTATCATGAGTGCTACTAACGCTCATCGTCTTGGTGCTAACGAGGCACCTCCAGCAATCATATCTTCATTCCTCGGAAAGACTGTTACCGACCTCCTCGAGCATGTGGAGAAGGCTGACGAGGACGCTCTCTCTGTGGCAGGCAAGACTGCATTCAAGCTTGACCTCCCATCATTCCCAGAGCTTCTCATCGACAATACAGACCGTAACCGTACTTCTCCATTCGCATTCACAGGTAACCGCTTCGAGTTCCGTGCCGTTGGTTCTGAGGCTAACTGCGCAAGCGCAATGCTCACACTCAACTCAGCAGTTGCAGAGGCACTCATCGACTTCAAGACTCGTGTTGATGCACTCATCGGTAAGGGCGAGGCTAAGGAGAGCGCAATCCTCAAGGTGGTACGCGAGGACATCAAGTACATCAAGCCAATCATCTTCAACGGCAACGGCTACGGCGACGAGTGGAAGGCTGAGGCTAAGAAGCGTGGCCTCGACTGCGAGACAAGTGCTCCTATCATCTTCGACAACTACCTCAAGGAGTCAAGCATCAAGATGTTCGAGAAGACTAACGTCATGACTAAGTTCGAACTTGAGGCTCGTAACGAAATCAAGTGGGAGACTTACACTAAGAAGATTCAGATTGAGAGCCGTATCTTTGGCGACCTCTGTCTCAACCATATCATCCCTGTTGTCACTAAGTATCAGTCAATGCTTATCGACAACGTGAGCAAGGTGATGAGCATCTTTGCAGGCGAGAAGGCTCACAAGATTAGCAAGGAGAACCTCTTCATCATCGAGAAGATCAGCGAGCACGAGTCATTCATCATCGAGAACGTAGAGAAGATGGTTGAGGCACGCAAGGCAGCTAACAAGATTGAGAGTGAGCGTGAGAAGGCTATAGCTTACCACGACACAGTAGCTCCACTCCTTGAGGAAATCCGCTACCACGTTGACAAGCTTGAGACTATCGTTGACGATGAGGCTTGGCCACTTCCTAAGTACCGTGAGCTTCTCTTCATCCGATAAGGTAACTATCATACATTCATTCCTCGGTGGAGGCATGGCTTCCACCGAGGATGGATGTATAATCAAATATAGGTTTCATTTCAAACCGATTCTAGGTTTCGTTTCAAACAAAACCTAGATTTCGTTCAAACAAAACATAGATTTCGTTTCAACAATTACGAGGTAATCGTTTTTAACGAAGACGCGTATTCGCTTATAATGAACACGCGTGTTGGTTTCAACGAACACACGTATTCATTTGCAATAAACATAGACAATGGTCACCCATCCGTTTCGGGACGCACTGGTAAATGGAACAGGGTGACGGTCGGCAGTCGGAACACACTGGGGCAACCCACTTGCACCCGACACAAGGAAATCATCATAACAGAAGATAGTAAACATTATTAAGGTTTTACGAAAATAAAACACAACAATGCAGAAGGGATTATATAGTAATGACTACGAGCACGATGCCTGCGGTGTAGGTATGGTGGTGAATATCCACGGTGGCAAGAACCACGAACTTGTGGATAACGCACTCAAGGTGCTCGAGAACATGGAACATCGTGGTGCAGAGACACGCGACAAGACAGGTGACGGTGCTGGTATCCTGATTCAGATACCGCACGAGTTTATACTTCTTCAGGGAATACCAGTGCCAGAGAAGGGACGCTATGGTACAGGACTCATATTCCTTCCAAAGGATGAGGCACGCCAGAGCAAGGCATTGTCAGTCATCCTCGAAGAGATAGAACGAGAGGGACTCAACCTCATGCACCTCCGTACCGTACCAACCAATCCAGAGGTACTCGGCGTAGGCGCAAGAGAAGTGGAACCAGACATCAAGCAGATCTTTATAGATGGCGTTACAGACGAGAAGGCTGCCGACATAGAGCGCATCCTTTACAAGATACGTAAGAAGATTGAGAACCGCATCGATGATGAGGACTTCTACATCTGCTCACTCAGCAGCAAGAGCATCATCTATAAGGGAATGCTCACCAGCGGACAGCTCCGCCGTTACTTCCCAGACCTCTCAAGCAACTACCTCACAAGTGGACTCGCACTCGTACACTCACGATTCTCCACTAATACATTCCCTAAGTGGAAGCTCGCACAGCCTTTCCGCCTCCTCTGCCACAACGGTGAGATTAACACCATCCGTGGTAACCGTGGATGGATGAAGGCACGTGAGAGTGTCCTATCTTCTCCTACACTCGGCGACATCAAGGACATACGCCCAATCGTGCAGGACAACATGAGCGACTCTGCCAGCCTCGACAACGTGTTCGAGTTCCTCATCATGAGCGGACTCTCACTTCCACAGGCAATGGCAATCCTCGTACCAGAATCATTCAACGACAAGAATCCTATCAGCGAAGACCTCAAGGCCTTCTATGAGTACCACTCTATCCTCATGGAGCCATGGGACGGACCTGCAGCACTCATGTTCAGTGACGGACGTTATGCAGGAGGTATGCTCGACCGTAACGGTCTCCGTCCTTCACGCTACACCATCACCAAGAGCGGCATGATGGTAGTTGCCAGTGAGGTAGGCGTTATGGATTTTGACCCAAGCGACGTTGTGAGCAAGGGACGACTCCAGCCTGGTAAGATTCTCCTCATAGACACACAAGAAGGTAAAATATACTACGATGGTGAGATAAAGGCAAAACTTGCCAGCGAACATCCTTATCGCCAGTGGCTCTCAACCAACCGTATCCAGCTCGAGAACCTCAAGAGCGGACGTAAGGTTGACAACTCCGTACCTAACTACAAGCGTAAGCTCCGTAGCTTCGGCTTCGGTCAGGAAGACATCGACAAGACTGTCGTACCTATGTGTACACAGGGACAAGAGCCTGTGGCAGCAATGGGTAATGACACTCCGCTTGCAGTCATCAGCGACAAGCCACAGATATTCTTCAACTACTTCCGCCAGCAGTTTGCACAGGTAACCAACCCTGCCATCGACCCAATACGTGAGGAACTTGTCATGTCCCTCACAGAGTACATCGGTTCAGTAGGCACAAATATCCTTACTCCAGACGAGAGTAACTGTAAGATGGTGCGCCTTCCACAGCCAGTACTCACCAACACGCAACTCGACATCCTCTGTAACATCCGTTACAAGGGATTCAAGACAGAGAAACTTCCTATGCTCTTCGACATTGAAAAAGGTGCCAGCGGTCTTCGCGAAGCCATTGACACCCTCTGCAAGAAGGCAGAGCAGTCAGTGGACGAGGGAGTTAATTATATAATCCTTTCAGATCGCGACATAGACGAGAAGCACGCAGCCATTCCATCACTCCTTGCCGTCAGTGCTGTCCATCACTATCTTATCAGCGTGCAGAAACGCGTCCAGACTGCACTCATCGTAGAGAGTGGTGAGATAAGGGAAGTAATGCACGCTGCCTTGCTTCTTGGCTATGGAGCAAGCGCGATTTGTCCATACATGACATTTGCAGTTCTTGACGACCTTGTCAAGAACCACAAGATACAGGAGGAATATGCTACTGCCGAGAAGAACTACATCAAGGCAGTGGACAAGGGTCTCAAGAAGATTATGTCTAAGATGGGTATCTCTACTATCCGCTCTTATCGTGGAGCCAAGATATTCGAGAGCATCGGCTTGAGCGAAGACCTCCTACGCCGTTACTTCGGCACAGAGATATCAACCATCGGCGGTATCGGCCTCAAGGATATTGCCAAGGATGCCATCCGTCTCCACAACGAGGCATTCAAGCCAGAGGAGATTAACGAGTTCCTTCCTAACAACGGACTTTTCAACTACCGTAAGGACGGAATCCTCCACGCATGGAATCCAGAGACTATTGCCAACCTTCAGATTGCAACTCGCCTTGGCTCTTACAAGAAGTTCAAGGAGTGGGCACAGATGGTTGACGAGAAGGAGAAGCCTATCTTCATCCGTGACTTCTTCGGATTCAAGAAGGCTGATGTCCCAACCCCACTTGATGAGGTAGAACCAGTAGAGAGCATCGTAAAGCACTTCGTAACAGGTGCCATGTCATTCGGTGCACTCTCCATCGAGGCACATGAGGCACTTGCACTCGCAATGAACAAGCTCGGTACTCGTAGCAATACTGGTGAAGGTGGTGAGGACAACAAGCGTTACCATTCAGATGTAGATGGTGTTAGTCTGTCTTCCAAGACAAAGCAGATTGCCAGTGGACGCTTTGGTGTCACAGCCGAATACCTCGTCAATGCAGAGGAGATACAGATTAAGGTTGCACAGGGTGCCAAGCCAGGTGAAGGCGGTCAGCTCCCAGGCTTCAAGGTGAACAAGATTATCGCCAAGACACGTAATGCAATCCCAGGCATCTCACTCATCTCTCCTCCACCACATCACGATATTTATTCAATCGAAGACCTTGCACAGCTCATCTTCGACCTCAAGAACATCAACCCAACAGCTGCCGTAAGCGTCAAGCTCGTAGCTGAGAGCGGTGTAGGTACTATTGCCGCTGGTGTTGCCAAGGCTAAGGCTGACCTTATCGTCATCTCTGGTGCCGAAGGTGGTACGGGTGCAAGCCCTGCAAGCTCAATGCGTTTCGCAGGTGTATCTCCAGAAATAGGTCTTGCAGAGACACAACAGACTCTCGTCATGAATGGTCTCCGCAATCAGGTACGTCTCCAGACTGATGGTCAGATAAAGACTGCCAAGGATGTCATCCTCATGGCTATGCTCGGAGCTGACGAATTCTCATTCGGTACTCTCCCTCTCATCGTCCTCGGATGCGTAATGATGCGTAAGTGTAACACCAATACTTGTCCTGTCGGCGTTGCTACTCAGGATGACAAGTTGCGTGCCCGCTTCACAGGTAAGGCTGAGTATGTGGTCAACTTCTTTACATTCCTTGCTGAGCAAGTACGCGAATACCTCAGCGAGATTGGTGTACACAGCCTCAAGGAAATCATCGGACGTACTGACTATATCGTCACAGACGTCAACAAGTATGCTGAGCCAGACGAGAAGTGGGCTACCATCGACTTCTCACGTCTTCTCCACCAGCCAGAGACAGACAAGGCTCTCTACTGGGACCGTGGCTCATTCACAAAGATTCCTACTGTCAAGGATGATGACATCATCAAGGCTTCACAGGCAGCCATCGAGTTTGGCGAAGAGGTGAACCTTGACTATGCAATCAAGAATACTGACCGTGCTGTCGGTACTATGCTCTCAGGTGTCATTGCCCGCAAGTATGGCGAAGCTGGTCTCCCTGACGGAACTATCAACATCAAGTTCAAGGGCTCTGCCGGTCAGTCATTCGGTGCATTTGCCGTAAGCGGTATCAACATGAAGCTCGAAGGTGAGTGTAACGACTACTTTGCCAAGGGACTCTCAGGCGGTCGCATCGCCATCCTCCCTCCTGCACGTTGCAACGAGGACTTCGTAGCTGAGGACAATATCATTGCAGGTAACACTGGTCTCTACGGAGCAACAACAGGTGAACTCTATGTCAATGGACGTGTAGGCGAACGTTTCGGAGTACGTAACTCTGGTGCCATTGCCGTTATCGAAGGTGCTGGCGACCATTGTTGCGAATACATGACAGGAGGTCGTGTAGTAGTACTCGGTGAGACAGGACGTAACTTCGCTGCCGGAATGAGTGGCGGTGTAGCATACGTATGGGACAAGAACCACAACTTTGACTACTTCTGTAATATGGATATGGTAGAGATTAACCTCGTAGAGGAGACATCCTACCGCAAGGAACTCAAGGAACTTATCCGCAAGCATTACCTCCACACAGGCTCTGCCCTCGCAGGACGAATGCTGGATGACTGGAACCACTACGTAGAGGAATTCATTCAGGTAGTTCCTATTGAGTACAAGCGCGTGCTTGAAGAAGAGAAGATAGCAAAGTTAAAGCAAAAGATTCAAGAGATACAGGAGTAAGATTATGGGAAATCCGAAAGCTTTTCTAACCATTCCTCGCAAGGAGGCTGGTTATCGACCAATAAATGACCGTATCCATGACTTTGGAGAGGTCGAGCAGACACTTAACACCAAAGACCGCCAGGAGCAGGCAAGCCGTTGTATGGATTGTGGCGTACCTTTCTGCCACTGGGCTTGTCCACTTGGCAACAAGGACCCAGAGTGGAACGATGCACTCTATCGTGGCGACTGGGAGACAGCATACAAGATACTCAAGGCAACCAATGACTTCCCTGAGTTCACAGGACGCATCTGTCCTGCACTCTGCGAGAAGGCTTGTGTCCTCTATCACACAACAGGTGAAGCAGTAACAAACCGTGAGAACGAGTGCGCCATTGCAGAGCGTGCTTTTCATGAAGGCTACGTTACTATCGAGCATCCTGTACGCAACGGAAAGAAGGTGGCAGTCATCGGTGCAGGACCTGCAGGACTTGCTGCTGCCAACCAGCTCAACTATAAGGGCTATGAAGTAACAGTATTCGACAAGAACGAAGCTGCTGGAGGTCTCCTCCGCTATGGTATTCCTAACTTCAAGCTCAACAAGCAGATTATCGACCGCCGTATCAACGTCATGGAACAGGAAGGTGTCAAGTTCGTATATAACACTCCTGTTGATGTGACAGCATTACCAGAAGGCTTCGATGCATACGTTGTCAGCACAGGTACACCAGAGGCTCGTGACCTCAAGGCACCGGGACGTGAGCTCAAGGGCATACACCTTGCACTTGAACTTCTCTCACAGCAGAACCGTGTACTTGCAGGCAAGGAGTTCAGCAAGGATGAACTTGTCAACTGTAAGGGCAAGAAGGTTCTTGTCATCGGTGGTGGTGATACAGGAAGCGACTGTATAGGTACAGCCCATCGACAGGGCGCAGTTGAGGTAACTCAGATTGAGATTATGCCTAAGCCTCCTGTAGGCCACAACGCAAACACGCCATGGCCAAACTGGCCCGTAATTCTCAAGACTACTTCATCACACGAAGAAGGCTGTACCCGTCGATGGCTTTTGAACACCAACAAGTTCATTGGCGACAAGAAGGGCAATGTCAAGGCAGTAGAGGTCGAAGGCGTAATATGGGAACCTAACCCAGACGGTGGACGTCCAATCATGAAGCTTGACGGCAAAAAGGAAACTATCGAAGCCGACATCGTCTTCCTCGCGATGGGATTCATCAAGCCTCAGCAGCCTGAGTTCCCTGCCAACGTATTCGTTGCTGGTGACGCTGCATCAGGTGCAAGTCTCGTTGTACGTGCCATCGCAAGCGGACGTAAGACTGCCGAAGCTGTTGACAAGTACTTGAAGAAATAAGCAGACCGGACCCCCTCCCCAGCTTGCCTGTATTGCCATACAGGAGTTAACAGGTAAGAGTTAACTGTTAAAAGTTGAGTTGAGAAGTTATGAGTTCACATAGTAATCTCCTTTTTTAACTTTTAATTTTTAACTTTTAACTCTTGCATTACGAA
>JAGCWG010000497.1 GCA_017961965.1 Bacteroidaceae bacterium
AGTTGTTTACTCTCGTCTGATGCCACGCCATCCACTGAACGTTTACGTGCATTCCAGCCCTCAAAGTCTTTGGCTTTCACCACTTGACTGCCTGCAAGAATAGAGGCTCTAAGCCCTGACTTACGCACCTCACAAAGAGGTGCAGAATAAAATTTTGCCATCTTAGTTTTGCTTTTAGGTTTTTATTTATTGTCGTGGCAAAAGTAAACATTTTCTGCAAATTAACAAAAAGAAGAGCGAGCATAATGAGGAAAAAAGAGGCGTTCTGCATAGTCCTTTGGAAATTGAATGTCAATTATTGATTTTGACTGCTCTGTGTAGGTAATAAAATCATACCCGAAATGGGGTGAAAATCATACGACCTGTACGGTTGAAATCGTACAAGGTAAGATGTGCAACATCGATAGGTTCCATGTTGGGTCTCTCAGACTAGCGTTAGTCTGCAATACAAACTAATGCTACTTTGTTCGCAAACTAGCATTAGTTTGAGAGACTCTTTTCGTTCTTCTAAAAAAGACACTAAATAAAACATAAAGGGCACAGAGGGCGTGATGCCCACTGTGTCCTCTGTTTTGAAAGAAAACGAAGCGCATCGTTAAGCCTTCTTCTCAAAGAAGTCCTTGAGCTTGCCGAGAGCGATGGCACGCTGGCTAATCTGGTTCTTGATGTCAACGCCAAGTTCATCGTAAGTATGTTCGTAACCTTTAGGAATGAAGATGGAGTCGTAGAAGAACTTAGGCTCGCTTGATGGTTGTTCAGCTATTGTTCCCTCAAGGATGCCGTCAAAGATGTGAGTCTCGTTCTTCATAGGGTCTATATATTCACCCGTAACGAGTGCGACAGCTGTACGGAGATGTGCTGTACGTTCCTTACCTTGAAGTCTGTCGAGAACTTTCTCCACGTTACCCTTTACGTCATCATGCTGTATTGGCTTGTCCTTGTTGGCAGAAGCTGTATGAAGGATGTTGAGCATCTCGTTGGATAGTTCCTCGTTATATTGCTCAGAATGGAGCTTGAACTTAGGATCGCTCAATACCTCTTCATCGTTGATGGATGTGTAGGTTGTAGAGTAGATACCTGGGAGACCATTGAGAGCGTCACATTCGAGTGCTGTGTCATCTGCTATACAGTCAAAGCCATAGTAACGCTTGATAAAGCGTGCTTTGAGGAGTGCATTTTCCTGAATACTGCCAGTTATGCGAGGGATGTCTATACGGCAACCTATATCGGCAAGAGAACGCACATCATATTTCTCGCCAAGAATGGCACGTGCCTCATTGAGCTTGTGTGTACTGTTAGTCGCAAACACAAGTGTGCGCTTGCCTTTCTGCTGTTTCTCAGCCTTGACCTTCATCTGGTCAAATCCCTCGCCCCAAACGCTGTTGGCATTACTAAGGGAAACGAAGGCAAATGGGTCGATAGATTTGATAAGACGCTGGATATACATCTGCTCATTCTTACGCACGATACTCAAAAGAACCTTACGTTCTGAATGGGTGTACCAACCCTCACCATCAAGCATAGTCACACCTCGTCCTGTCTTTACTATGGCATCTGCTATCTTCTGCGGATTGCGTGAGAATATAAGGAACTGTACCGATTGGTTAGTCTTGTTGAGACAGAAATCGAGAGTGAAGCTACAGATGAAAAGAAGTACGAAGCCGAAGATTACGCGAAACCAGTCATGAAACACAGGATAGCATGATGAGATGATAATGATATCGCAGGCAAGTATGACTGTGCCCAATGACATCTGTTTGTATTTGTTCACGATGGCAGCAATAATATCGGTACCGCCAGTAGAACCATTGTTTGCAAAACAGAGGTATAAGCCAATACCGTCGGTAATACCTCCAAGCACACATGCCATAAATGTTTCATCACCAAGAAGACGTGGGAAAACAAGGTGACCGCTTGCATCAACATCAGCTATCAAGCCTTGAAACAGACCAAGAATGTAGGTCATGCTAAGCACGCCATAGATGGTCTTCAGACAGAACTTTAGACCAAGAGTCTTTACTGCCACTATGAGCAAACATACGTTGATGATGAAGTAGGTTGTATTTACATTCCATTCTGTAACATAGAAGATGATGGTTGCAATACCAATTACGCCACCTGTAGTAAGTCCATAAGGGAGCATGAAAATATTTACGCCTAAGGCATAAATTGAAACTCCAAGGGTGATGAAGAAATAATCCTTGAGTTCAAGTTTAAGTGCATTTAGATTGTTCCTGTTTGACAAGAATCGACGCACTTTGTCAATAACAGAAATTCTTGCAGAATCTGCCATAAAATATTATTTCAAATGGAGTTGAAGAAACTAACAAATTCAACTTTATGCAGGGAGTTAAAAAGGTATTAAAATGAAGTTAAAGTGGAGTTAAAAAGACGAATGTCCATTACTGAATAATTTCACGAACTAATCTGCAAACAATCAAACGTCTCTTTAACTTCCTATATAACTCCTTTTTTAACTACAATTTAACTACATGCTAAAGTTGAGTTAACCAATAACTCCTTTTTAAGTAATCTTACTTCTTGAGTACGATGTTAATCATCTTGTTAGGAACAACGATGACCTTTGCAACCGTGAAGCCTTCCATCCACTTAGCTGACTGAGGATTCTCAAGTGCAGCCTTCTCACAAGTGGCGTTGTCTGTTCCTGCTGGGAACTCGAGTGGGAAGCGTGCCTTACCGTTGAAGGCAACCATCATTTTCACGCTGTCTTCCTTGAGGTAGTCCTCGTTGAAAGCTGGCCATGGAGCATCGCATACTGTACCTTCATGTCCGAGAACGTGGTAAAGCTCTTCTGCAATATGTGGACAGAATGGAGCGATAAGAACAGCAAGTGCTTCCTTAACCTCACGTGATGTGCTCTTAATCTTAGTAAGCTCATTGAGACAAACCATGAATGCAGCAACACTTGTGTTGTAGGAGAACTGCTCAATGTCACCTGTAACCTTCTTGATGAGAGTGTGGAGAGCCTTACGTTCCTCTGCTGTTGCATCACCATCAGTTGCCACAAGCTGGTCATCCTTGAAGAAGAAGTTCCAAAGCTTTTTGAGGAAACGGTGGCAACCGTCAATACCATTAGTGTCCCAAGGCTTTGACTGCTCAACTGGACCGAGGAACATCTCGTAGAGACGGAGTGTGTCAGCACCGAACTTCTCAACAATCATATCTGGGTTTACGACGTTGAACATAGACTTTGACATCTTCTCAACTGCCCATCCGCAGATATACTTGCCCTCATCGTTGAGGATGAACTCTGCGTTGTTGTATTCAGGACGCCATGCCTTGAATGCCTCTACGTCGAGAACGTCGGCACTTACGATGTTCACATCAACGTGGATAGGAGTTGTGTCGTAAGCATCCTTCTTGTCGAGTGAAACGAATGTATTTGTATCCTTGATACGATATACGAAATTACTACGTCCCTGAATCATACCCTGGTTGATAAGCTTCTGGAATGGCTCATCCTTTACAGAAACACCCATATCGAAGAGGAACTTGTTCCAGAAACGAGAGTAGATGAGGTGACCTGTTGCGTGCTCAGAACCGCCCACATAGAGGTCCACATTCTGCCAGTACTTAGCAGCCTCTGGTGAGAGGAGTGCCTTGTCGTTGTGTGGATCCATGTAGCGGAGGTAGTATGCTGAAGAACCTGCGAAACCTGGCATTGTGTAAAGCTCGATAGGGAAGACAGTCTTGTTGTCGATAAGGCTGTTGGCAACAATCTTCTTGTTTGCCTCGTCCCATGCCCACTCAGTAGCGTTACCGAGTGGAGGCTCGCCTGTCTCAGTTGGGAGGAACTTCTCTACCTGTGGGAGCTGGATAGGGAGACACTCCTCAGGAATCATGCAAGGAATGCCGTTCTTGTAATATACAGGGAATGGCTCACCCCAATAACGCTGGCGTGAGAAGATAGCATCACGAAGACGGTAGTTCACCTTCACACGACCAATATTGTGCTTCTTAACGAATGTCTTTGTTGCAGCAATAGCCTCATTAACTGTCAATCCGTTAAGGTTGAGTGACTCGCCATCATACTCTACGGCAGTCTTGCCTGGAGCTGGTGAGTTGCTCACGATACCCTCCTTTGCGTCATAACTTTCCTCGCTTACGTCAGCACCCTCGATGAGTGGGATGATAGGGAGGTTGAAGTGCTTGGCAAAGGCATAGTCACGTGAGTCGTGAGCAGGCACAGCCATGATTGCTCCTGTACCGTAGCCAGCAAGCACATATTCTGAAATCCAGATAGGATTCTTTTCTCCTGTGAATGGGTTGATCGCGTATGAACCTGAGAATACACCTGTAACCTTGTGGTCAATCATGCGCTCACGCTCTGTACGTCCCTTGACGTATGTGATATACTCATCCACAGCCTTCTTCTGCTCGGCTGTAGTCACCTTCTGTACGAGGTCACTCTCAGGAGCAAGAACCATGAATGTTACTCCGAACATAGTATCTGCACGAGTAGTAAAGATTGTGAAGTACTCGTCTGTACCTGCAATCTTGAACTCTACTTCTGTACCCTCAGAGCGTCCAATCCAGTTCTTCTGTGTCTCCTTGATAGAGTCACTCCACTGGATAGTGTCAAGACCATCGAGAAGACGCTGTGAGTATGCGCTTACACGCAAGCACCACTGGCGCATCTTCTTCTGCTCTACTGGGAATCCGCCACGTACACTAACTCCGTCAACAACCTCGTCGTTGGCAAGTACCGTACCGAGCTTTGGACACCAGTTAACCATTGTCTCACCAAGGAAAGCGATACGGTAGTTCATGAGTACGTCAGACTTCTTCTTCTCGTCCCATGAGTTCCATTCTTCAGATGTGAATGTCAGGTTTTCGCTCTGAGCCACTTCAAGACC
>JAGCWG010000498.1 GCA_017961965.1 Bacteroidaceae bacterium
AGCATTGCCTTTGCCTGTTGGTTTTTCTCTGCACCTTCCGATTTGCGTGGATTATAGTTGACGTGTATATAGATGTAGTTTGTGTCAATGACCTTGCTGATGTCCGTGTCGTTGGTGATGAAGTCTGCAAAGCGTAGGCACCACGGACACCAATTGCCACCAACCTGACAGATGACGTGCTTCTGTTCTGTTTTGGCTTTTGCTACGGCATTCTCTATCTGCTGTATTGGGTCAATGTTCTCGTCATATACCTTCTTGAGTCTTGTCTCCTGCTTGTTTCCGTCAGTTTCCTGGGCAGATGCAGGGAGCGTGCCCATTGTCATTGCAGCCATGATGGCTGCGATAATCTGTATCTTCTTCATGTTCTTCTCAGTTTTGATTGCAAAGATAAGGAAAGTTCAAAAAATGAACTAAAAAAATACAATAAATAATTTGCCCGTATTGTGTATTTTTTGTAATTTTGCATCTGAAAGAGATTCATAATATTCTCAATATAAAATAATTTATTATCCCACCCTCCGAAGAGCTATTAATGTAGTAAGGATAAAGTGGAAATGTTTAATATTTTTTATGGCATCCAAGAAGATTTTAAGTATTTCTTCAGTTGAAAAACTGGATTACATCAGACAAAGAGTCTGTAACATTAGTGAGGAAAAACTTCGTGCAGCAATCAATACTGTCAGGAAGCAGAGAGATTTAGACGCCCTCATGAATATCTTGTCGAACCTTAACAACACGTTTGCTGCTGAGGAAGAACGACTGTTGGAAGATAGCGAAACGCACAACAAGAAGTATGCCAATGTCGATAACGACAAGTACTCGACAGCATACACGGTTTTGAACAACATCAAGCAAAGCGTATTTGCATTCTACCAGATAGTCAGAATGTTTTCAAAACAAAAGAGCCATGCCTTTTATGGCAACCGAAATGAAACAAAAAACCTTGAGTTCCGCATACGACACAGCACCGTAGGCGACCTTGAGGTAACCGGATATATATTTGACAATCTTACTCCGTGTCAGAAGAGAGTCTTTACCGAAATGGAAAACTTTATTGAATATCTTGACCGTAGTCTCGGAATCTGTATAAGAATTATTGAAGAGGAAGAGTCTATAAGGAAAGATGTAACAAAAACACAACAATTATTTGAAAAACAAATTGAAGAAGTCTATCAGATTGTCAAAAGAAAAAAGGGTGGTTCAAAGGGGAAAACATTCTACAAGGAATTGCTTGAAGCTGACAGTAATCCGGAAAACGTACGAAAATGGTTCCATAAAATAACACCCGAACAGATGGGCGATGTGGCAATAGGACTGAAAGACCAGCGTCTTTCAGAGTTCACTCCGTCACAGCGATATGTGTTCAACGAGAATCCAGAGGCTATACGTTTATTCGTTGATGTTGTGTCACATATTGACGACTGTACAGACAAGATTACAGGTGACACCATTGTGAATGTTATGAAATACACCAACTGTACATCCAGCCAGACGGCTTTCTACGAGTGTTTCCGCGAAACATACATGCAGAATGGCGGAAAACATCGCGTTGTATCGAAACAAAGATTCAATCAGGCATGCACGGAACAAAACCATGGAAAGCCGAACAACTATGATTCGTTCGTATCCAAAATGGATATGTACGTGTTTTAAATTACCTGTGAAACTTTCTATCTCGCATCAGCATATTTCAATATATGTTGATGCGATTTTTTGTTTTTGTAAAGTTTTTTGAGTACATGAAATCCGATTTGTAAAGTTTTTGCCTTGTCCAACCTTGAAAAGCACACGAAAACTTTACAAAATCGAGAGCTACTGTCTGAAAAACTTTACAGAAATGGTACATCCCCTCATTTTTATAAAGTTTTTTGCTTCTAAAACTTAGCAAGCCACTGATTACGTGTTTTTTACGTTGCCTCAAAAAATCCCCATACATTTGCAGCGCAAGTTCGGAGGAAAAGCCAACGCTGATTCAAGGTTGCAACTCCTAAGATTCTCCGTTCTTCCTCCGTTCGTTCTCCGTTCAGTCTCCGTTCCTGAACGGACAAACGACGGAGAAGTGACGGAGAATCGACGGAGAAACATCGGAGAACCGACGGAGAATGAACGGAGAACCGACGGAAAAGCATTGGAAAACGTTCCTTTGAACTGCAAAATTGAAAATTTAATGTTTAACTTTAATCCCGTGAAGTGTCCGACGGGTCATTCTTCTCTGGATGGCGAATAGGGCACAATAGATATGGCAATTTTACGCGGAGCAATCAAAAAGATGACCGGTTCAGCTGGTGAGTTTATGTTCCACTCTGAGAGTGGCAGAACAATCGTAAGAGAGAAGCCTGCATCAGTGAAGAACGTTCGAAGCGTTGCACAGCAGAGAACACGTATGAAGTTTACTAACATCATCCGTATGTACAAGGCTATTTCGCCTTTGGCAATATGCGGCTTTGAGGACAAGGCAAAGGGTGTAAGTGATTACAACATGTTTGTTAAGGTAAACATGTATCGCACACCTGTTTTCCTCACAAAGGCAGAGGTGGCAGACAGGGCTTGTGTAGCAGCACCATACAAGATTACAGATGGCTCTCTCGACAAGATTTTCGTTACTGGTAAGGGTGCAAATGCAGTAACGAATATTGACCTTGGCGGTCTTGTTATTGATGCCAACACTACGGTAGGTGAGTTCAGTTCAGTTGTTGTGAGCCTGAACACAGATTATGACAAATATGATTTGTTGTCATTCTACAGTGTGCTTCAGTACGTTGACGAGGAAACTGGTACACCATTCGTCAAGGCAAATGCTTGCTCAATAAAGCTTGACCCAAAGAATCAGGCACCTCTCTGGACTCTTGTCAACAAGGCAGGTTTTGCAAGCAAGAACGGGTTTCTTGCTCATGGTGAGAATGAGGGTGATGGCGTGTTCTGCTGGGTTCACTCACGTAAGAAGGGGGATGGTAGTCTGCTTGTCAGCTCACAGTGTCTCATTGACAACAACACCATCCTTGCCGACTACACATCTGAGGATGCATACTACGATGCTGTAAACACTTACGGTGGCGAGCGTAATGTATTCCTTGACCCAACGACATCAGGCAATGCTGCTCGTCCATCATCAAGTGATAACGGCGGTACATCAGGTGGTAATGGTGGTAGCACTCCTGCACCTAATCCAAGTAGTGGTGATGACAACACAGGTGGCAGCTTCTAACTTGCATTATTATCTTCATAATGCATGAGTTAAAAGTTAAAAAATAAAAGTTATAAGTTAGAGATTACTCGTATTACATGTTGTTATGCAATAACTTCTAACTATTCAACTCAACTTTTAACTGTTAACTGTAAATTATTAACTCCTGTATGAACAATACAGGTTGTGCCGCTCACCTGTGAGTCAAAAGACTGCTTCCATTAACTCGAAGCATAAGGTCATTACGTTGTTTTTTATAAATTCGGCAATAAACTCGTTTTGTTGCCGAATTTATATGTTTGGATAGAAGGATGTAAAACACATCAAAAAGTAAATGCTGTTAATAATACTCTGCATTCAACAAAATACGTCATTAAAATGGATTTTTTAATGGAATATGCATCAAGTAATAGGAATTATCATTACATTTGTATTTGCTGAAAAGATAAACAGAATGTGGAACAAATATAGTGCAAGCGAGAACAAAGACAAACTTGTTTGAACTTTGTCGAGTGTAGCC
>JAGCWG010000499.1 GCA_017961965.1 Bacteroidaceae bacterium
AAAGGAACGAAAATTTAGAAAATTAAAGAAAATTTCTAATTTTATCTGTACCATCAGATTTTCCGGTCTTAGAAAAAAGAAGAAATAATTTTGACCTGTACGGTTGTAGTTTTGCACAAAGGTGCATATTAAAAAAACAGTCAAGAAACAGAACAAAAACAAGAAAAAACATGTTTTTTTTGATTTTATTTGGTTTTTACCATGTTTTTTAAACTGGCCGCACTGCGGCAAAAAACAACATACTGTTTCAACCGTACAGGTCGAATAATTTTCTTTAATTTTCTAAATTTTCGTTATCTCTTACACTTCGTGTTTGAAACAAAAAGTATCGTCCGTTAACTCCTTTTAACTACCTGTTAACTTCCGTAGATTCCTCATTACTTGATGAGGTACTTGTCGCCTGTCTCCTTGATGATTGCCTTGCGGAAAGCCTCTGGATAGCCAACACGCTCAGGTGCCTGGCTGTAGCCGTACTTTGTCTTGATGAACTTGCCGTTGGCGTCAGTCTTCTTCTGAGCCATGTCGAGATGCTTGACTGTGAGGAATGCGAATAGGTCCTTCCAGTCGTTGAGCATATCGTGAGCTGAACGACGTGTGAAGTCTGTTGCCATCTTCTTTGCCTGTTCTGTCTGGTTGTTGTCGAGCTTCTCCTTTATCTTTGCGTCCATCTCTGCTACTGCCTTGAAGTTGCGCTCTTCTATTGCGTCACGCTTAGCCTTGAGGTCTGGGAACATCTTTGAGTAGTATGGATAAACCATGTTGCTCACTACGTTCTGTACCCAGAATGCGCTGCCCCATGAGAATGTAACATCATCCTGCTTGTCCTCTATGCGTGAGAAACAGCGTGGTGTCTCTGTAACGGAGCAGTAGAGTGGTGAGAATGGTGCCATGTTTGGGTCATCATTTGTCCACCATACGAGTCCTCCTACAGCATCAGGAAGGTCAGAACGCATCTGACCTACGAAGCAGAAGCTTGTCTGCTGTGTAGAGATTGGACGCTCGTTGAAGTATTTCTTGCCGTTAACCTCGAAAGAGAGTGGTGTTGGTCGGTAAGGCATGTTGTAAGGACCAGCTCCTATTTCGTCCTGAATATCGAGTGGCGTACCCTCATAGTGGTCGCGCATTCCTGCCATTACGTCCTGTACGCTGATTTTGCGGTTTGGCTTCATGTAGAGTGGCATCTCGCCCTTGAGGTCATTACCCTTGGCATATTCGATGTACTTGTCCATACCGTTGCAGAAACGGTTGAATACACTCCATGCACGTGCGTCGCAATAGCGTACTGCGCTGAAGTCGTTAGGCGCGAAGGCATCACGGAAAGAGAAGTCAGCATCGTTCTTGCCTGTGAAGAGTCCCTTCTGACGTGCAAACTTAATCATGTTCTTCTCGAAAAGTACGTTTTCCTTGTCCTTCTGGTTGAATCGTGTGATGCGGCTCTGGTTGGCATGAGCACAGATACAGTCGTCAGGAATACGGATTGCTACCCAGTTGGCACCCTTGTTGCCATTGCCCTTGCCAATCATCTCCATAATCCATGCCTCGTTCTTGTCGCAGATGGAGAATGTCTCGCCCTCTGATGCGTATCCGTACTGAGCAACGAGGTCTGTCATGATTTTGATGGCATGACGTGCAGATGTGGCACGTTCGAGAGCCACGTATATGAGGCTTCCGTAATCCATGATGCCGGCAGTATCGACGAGTTCCTCACGTCCTCCGAATGTTGTTTCGGTGATGCTTACTTGATTCTCGTTCATCTGTCCCACCACGTTGTATGTTCTTTCTGCCTGTGGAATCTGTCCGAGGTATTTGTTTGTGTCCCAGTCGAAGATCTGTCTCATCTCGCCGCTCTTGTGGATTCCTCCCACGTGGCGGTTCATGTTTCCGTACATTCCGTACGAATCTGCGTTGTAACTGACGATGACGCTTCCGTCGGCAGATGCCTTCTTTCCAACGATGATGTTGGAACATGCGTCCATTTTGATGATGCTACCTGCGAAGATAGCAAGTGTTAGAATAATTTTTTTCATTTATTTTTGTTGTCTTTATCGTTTATTCGTTTTGATAAATATAAAACCTTGCAAAGGTAATGTTTCCTATCCTAATAAACAAGAGTAAATAGACACTATTCCAGGAGAAACAAAAATGAAACAATGGAAAACTTGGCTGTTTGAGTTTTTTTCCATAATTTTGCACATAAAAATTGAACAAGTAGAATTGCTCCATATAACAACAAAATATAATGACACCAGATATAAATTTGAGTAAAAATATCATCCTCGTAGATGCTTCCTACATAGACAAAGTTGCATTTGACCTCACGGTCAACTTTGAACGTATGCTCATGCGACGCATACCGAAGGCAGACCTTGCCCATTGGCTTGACTGCGTGGCACTCGACGGAGGACTTACTACGGGTGATAACGAGATACAGGTAATATTCATCCACGACAAGACATCAAAGGCTCTTGACAACTTTGCTCCAGCAACATTCGAGACGGAGATTCACGGCAAAGCATTCAAGGACAACCTTGGCGAGTTCTCCATGCTTGCCTACCCTGTGGAGAAGAACATCACGACAAAGGAGTTTTTCTTCCTCGATACCCTTACCGTCCTCCTCGACAGCGAGAAGGTAGAGAACGTAATGGTCATAGCAGATATGGAGGAATACGGCTCTGCTGCACGAAACGAGCTCAAGAAGAACAAGGACAAGAGCGTAACCCTCTTTGCCATGGAACCTCAGATGGGCACAGGATTCAGCCAGCAGATACTCGGCTACTCCATCATGAGTGCACTCGGAATAAGAGGGGATGAGTTAAGATAAGTTTTTAGGTTCGTGAGTTTGTAAGTTTTTTAGTTCTCGTGGAAGGGGGAATAAAAGCATTAGATTTTTCCATCCGCTATAACTAAAAAACTTACAAACCTAAAAACTCACAAACTTAAGAGCTCATGAACCCAAAAACTTAAAAACCTAAAAACTCACGAACTTAAAAACTTAAAGCACAAAACAACACGAAATGGAGACATTCATGCACATTACGGAACAGATTAGCAATATCGTGTGGGGATGGCCGATGATAATTCTTCTTCTCGGCACGCACATCTTCCTTACGATAAGGCTTAAGTTTCCACAAAGAAAACTCTTTACGGCAATCAAGCTATCCGTAACCAAGGACAAAGGCTCTGAAGGCGACGTGAGCCAGTTTGCAGCACTCGCCACTTCACTTGCCGCAACAATAGGTACTGGCAACATCATCGGAGTGGCAACAGCCGTAAGCCTTGGAGGTCCTGGAGCCGTACTATGGTGCTGGCTGACGGGAGTATTCGGAATAGCAACGAAATATAGCGAAGGACTCCTTGCTGTCAAATATCGCGAAGTCACATCAGACGGCAGGATAATAGGCGGTCCAATGAATGCGCTGGCAAAAGGCCTCGGCATGAAATGGCTCGGGGCACTCTTCTGCATATTCACAGCCATAGCAGCATTCGGAATTGGCAATACCGTTCAGGCAAACGCCATAAGCGAGAACATGAGTATTGTCTGTATCGACTATTTCAATCCGGAAAACACAAAGATGTTCTGCGGATTCTTCCTTGCTGCAATAGTCGGATTCGTCATAATTGGCGGAGTAAAGAACATAGCCAACTGGTGTACGGCACTCGTTCCGCTCATGGCACTCCTCTACGTCCTCGGATGCGTCTATATCCTTTGCATAAACCACAACTATATCGGTCAAGCCGTAACACTCATCTTCCACGAGGCATTCTCTCTTAAAGCCGTAGGCGGAGGAACAGCAGGAACGGTACTTATGATTGCCGCAAGATACGGAATTGCGCGAGGACTCTTCTCCAACGAGTCAGGTATGGGTTCAGCACCAATTGTTGCGGCAGCAGCAAAGACACGCAATCCTGTACGTCAGGCACTCGTATCAAGTACGGGAACATTCTGGGACACAGTCGTGATTTGTGCCATAACAGGTCTTGTTGTCACAACAAGCATAATAGCATTCCCTGACATCAGCCGTGAGGACGGAGGAATGCTCACACGCAATGCCTTTGCCACGATACCATACGTAGGCACACCAATCCTCACGTTCGGTATCATAACATTCTCGTTCAGCACCATCCTCGGATGGAGTTACTACGGCGAACGCGCAATGGAATATCTCTACGGCAAAGGTTCTATCGTTTTCTACAGAGTAGTATATATACTTCTCGTCTTTGCAGGTTCGACCATGAGCCTTACGCTCGTATGGAACCTTGCTGACATCATGAATGCCTTCATGGCGATACCAAACCTCGTATCGCTCATCATGCTTTCGGGAGTTGTTGCCAGGGACACCCAGCACTACCTTTGGGACGGCAATCTGGACGAGGAGAATTGATAATTATAATCTATAGTCTCGTATGATTCAAGATCTTTGCATAATAATGCTGACAGCAGGCATCACAAGCTTGCTATTTAAGGTATTCAAGCAGCCAGTCGTGCTTGGATATATTGTCGCAGGTATGCTCGTAGGCCCTCACATGCTCGGAGAATCATGGATTTCAAATGCAGAGAGCGTGGACACATGGGGCAACATCGGCGTACTATTCCTGTTGTTCTCCCTTGGTCTTGAATTCAGCGTAAAGAAACTCATTCAGGTAGGAAGTACAGCCGTCATAGGTGCATGCGTAATAGTCGCAGGAATGATGACTATGGGATTCCTTGCCGGTATTCTCATGGGATGGGACAGGATGAGTTCTCTTTTCCTTGGCGGAATGCTATGTATGTCGAGTACGACCATTGTCTTCAAGGCTATTGACGACGCAGGCTTGCGAAACCACAAATTCGCCAAAGTGTGCTTCGGCATCCTCGTGGTAGAGGACCTCTTTGCCGTTGTGCTTATGGTACTCCTTTCTTCACTTGGCGTAAAGAACCAGTTCGAGGGTCAGGAGATGCTCCTACAGATAAGCAAGCTCATATTCTACTTGTTCGCTTGGTTCGTGACAGGAATATACATCCTACCATCCTTCCTGCGCCATTTTCGTTCTCTGCTCAACGACGAGACACTCACCATCCTTTCCATAGGACTTTGCCTCGGCATGGTACTCTTTGCCGTGTCAGCAGGATTCAGCGCAGCGCTCGGAGCATTCGTGATGGGTTCAATCCTTGCCGAGACAATCGAAGCCGAACGCATAGAACACCTTGTCACACCAGTCAAGAACATATTCGGAAGCATCTTCTTCGTGTCCGTAGGTATGATGATTGACCCAGCATTACTCCTCAAATACTGGAT
>JAGCWG010000500.1 GCA_017961965.1 Bacteroidaceae bacterium
TAAAAAGAAGTTATACATGAAGATAAAAAGACGAATGTCTATCGCATCGTGATTTCAAAAGCAATCAGCAAAAGAGTATCGTCTTTTTAACTCCTTTTTTACTACACTATAACTACTCTATAACTTCTTACAAGTAAAGCGTAAGCAATACTTGCCAAAGTTTAGTTAATAATTTTAGCCCTACAAATATACAGCAATATTTTGTATCGGCAAAAGATTTTGGCATTTTTCGCATACAGAAAGAGGGTGTGCCACACTCGGCACACCCTCCAACCGTATTTTAACGAAGGGGACAATCCCTACTTGTTGAGAACCTTAACACCATTCTTGATAACGACACCCTTGAAGTTACCGCCAACCTTCTGACCTGCGAGGTTGAAGATAGCGCCATTCTCTGTTGCGTCAACTGCAACCTTCTCTACGCCTGTGAATGCACGAGCGAATGATTCGCCTGAGAGGTATTCGAGGTCGAAGTCAGAGAAGATAAGCCAGTCACTACCAATTGAAGTATCCTTGCGGAAACCAAGCTCGAGGATTTCACCATCCTTGATAGTAATCTTAATCTCGTTCTTGTAAACTTCAGGATTCTTCTGAGTAATAGTATAGAATCCGTACATTGAAGATGGATAGTAGTTTACAGCAGCAATAACTTCCTTGCCATCTGCATCCTTAACTACATTACCTTCAGCATCAACTTCCTTTGTTTCAACTCTTGTATCGAATGGATATTCACCATCAGCCTTCTTTTCGTAAGTTACTTCCTCAAGCTTAGTGTATTTATCTTCTTCCAACACTGTCTGAATCTTCTTGACAACAATGTTGCCTTCAACCAATTCTCTACCGTTTGCAACCTCGTCGAATGAACGAGTATTGCTGTTGTACTCGTAGATAGACTTAACGTATGCTTCAGATGAAGCAGAAGCTGTCTTCATGAATACTACTGCATTGTGATCAGCCCATGTCTCTGTTGTACCACCATTATCCTTGAATGCCTTCAAGAGATCTGCTGTACAAGAACCACCGTTACGATATGTAGCGTTTACACGGAGAACATAGTCACCAGCAGGAAGACCATAAATCTTCTGTGAGAATGTGAAGTTATTTCTGTTCCAAAGTTCAGCGTTGTTACGTCCGTACTCATTCTGAGTAGCATCACCTACTGTAGAAGTCCAACCTGTAGCAACATCTGTCTTACCGTCTTCACCTACAAAGTTGTCAAGCTTAGCATTAACCATGAGAGAAGAAACGTCAACACCCTTTTCGCTTGTTGCTGTCTCTGCACTGAGACTCTTCATCTGCATCAAATGGATGTGATTTCCAACAGATGCGATGCAAGCATCGATTTCAGCCTTTGTTGCAAGCTTCTTAGACAATTTAGCCTGCTGATTTTCTATTGTAGTCTTAAGAGTTGCATCCTTATTGAATGCCTCGTCTTCTGATGCAGTTGAATAATAGTCATTAAGCAACTTGTAAGCATTTGCGAGTTCGTTGTACTCATCAACCTTCTCGTAAGTATCAGTTTCTGCTGTACCTGCTACAGTATTAATGTAGTTCCAAAGTGGGTTAGCCCAATTGTCAGGTATATCCTCCAACGTATTCTTTGCATTGTAAGTAGCCATCTTCTTAGTTACCTCTGCTAAGTAGGCATTGAACTCCTTGAATACACCACATGCTTCATCGTAAAAAGCAGCTCCAGCAATTGGATACTGGATAGAGTTAAGAAGATCGTTGAGCTTCTTCTTGTCTCCTGCAAAGAAATCCTCAGAAATCTGAGCTCTCAACTCATCAGAAGTCTTCTGAGTCATAGCAGTAAAGTTTGGCTGTGCGCCCAAGAAGTTAAGACGGAAACCTGTAACAACATTGGCAACAGAACCACCACCACCAATGAGGAGTTCACCATCCTCTACTGAAATCACACCAGTCTCAACATCGTCCCAAGAATTAGCATTTGACTGCCATTCCCACCAGTTATTTAAGTTTTCAGAAGCCCTTGATGTAACACGTACTTCCTTAGTGTTCTCTGCGAAGCAACCGAGGAACTTATGTGCAACTGAAGAGTAGTCACCGATAGCATCCCAACCTCTTACGAGACAAGATACAGAGTAGTAACCATTAGGAAGACCAACAAGTCTCTGAGCTACACCTTCAATACCAGGTCTGTCTGGGTTCTTGAATGTACTTGCCCAACCTGTAGAGAAACCTACAAGACGACCAGCGTACCAGAGACGTGAATTTTCACACCATCCTTCCTGATGATCCTGATACTTGAACCACTGACCCTTAACGCTACGGTCGCTTGAAATTACTACATTTGAAGTAATATCAGTTAAGTTAAAGCTTGACTGCTTCTTTGAATATGCATCTACACCCTGATGGTCATTATCCCATGCCATGCCAGCCCATGTTTCTTCTGTAAGATGCCAGAAATCACCGCCAGTAGCAGACTCATCAACAGGAGTATTTTCGATATTAACGAACCAAGGCGCATTAACAAGAGTAGTGAAATCCTTACCCTTATCCTCTGTTATCACCTGAGAGTCGAGATACTTAGCATGAGCAACTGCAAGGTCATTTACGATTTTCTCGTAATAATCCTTTGGAGTGCCAATCTTCTCAGCATCAGTCTCTGCTGCTGCATCCTTTGCGTTATTAACCGCAGTTCTGAACTCTTCAATTCCTGGGAAAGAAGTTCTTTCAAGCAAGAAAACACATGTCTTATTTATGTCTGCAAGCTTAAGGACAACCTCCTTGGCGTCAACATAAGCAGCCATAGCCTCAGTCAAACGCTGCTTTGCAGCATCAATCTGCTGAGCTGTTTCTGCCTCGTTCACAATTTCATCAATATCACCCGCCAAGTTACCAAGAAGCTCTGCAAGAGCAGGGAAGCCAGCATCATCAAGTTCTGTAACCATGTCAGAAGCCTGTGCTGCAACTTCATTGTATTCTTCCTGAGCAACATCACGGAGATTTTCATCTGTAGCAGGACCATTATATATTACCTCGATGTTACCGAAGTCGAGACAGTCCTCCTTGATTACACCAGTCTTTCTGAATCCGAACTTCACATAAGCATCCTGAGTGAGCACGAACTTCTTTTCGTTCACATACTTACCTGCAGCGAAATACTTTCCGAAGCCTTCACAACAACTTGGACACCAAGTTTCAATTTTATTACCATCCTTATCTACGTAAGTATCCTGATGGTCAGTCATCCAGTCGGAAGCAGTATGGAGTGCTCCTTCATGATTACCTGACTCAGCGATAGTCTTCATTACACGGTCATTAGCATACGTCACAGTTACCTTATCATCAGCAAGGACATCAGCATACATATGACCATAATCGAACTTACCACCTCTGTGCATGTGGGCAAAGTTATCGGCTGGAGTACCCTCACGATAGAATCCATTGCACCTGAAAGTGTAAGTACCTGCAGGCACCCTTACAATCTGGTAAAAGTCAAATTCACCCATGCTATAAAATCCAAAGACAGCAGGGCTACCATTATTAAAATACGTACTTGGCAAGTACTCACTTGGTCCAGAAGTACCCTTCCAAACATTACCTAGGTCGCGAGCCATACTATAACGACCATATTCAAAAGTGCCCTTTGTTCCTGAGAAATCATCACCAAGTTCCTTTAAACCGAGGTCTTCAGCAACATTCTGATCAATTCCCCACTTACTTGGGTCTTGTGCATACATGGCAGAAGCAAACGCCACGAGTGACACGAAAGTAAACAGTTTCTTCATGATTAAGAAAAATGTTAGTTAAAATAAAAAAGGTTAATTAAAATCTCTTAATTTCTCTCTTGACTCAGCCTTGCCTCAGGGTTGCTTCAGAGTTGCCTCAGAGTATTCATCGGAGCGTCTGTTTTTTATCCTCACAGAGTCCTCAATGGTTCCTCAATGCCTCCTCATCAGTCCTCACGGTTTGGCTTGAAGTGTTTCCAACCACAAAGGTCGGAGTTGTTTTCAACCGCAAAAATCAAATTTCACGTTTTAAGCAAAGGAAATAAGCAAAAACAATTTGCAATTTTCATTGTTCATGTATATGCTACCCCTCATTCTTGATGGCAAAATTACAGTTTTACTAACGGCACGACTTTGTAATTTGTTACATATACACTCGAAATTGTTACATTCAAAAGAAAAAAATAAGAAATGTAACGATTTTGCCACTTATTTTGTCTGTTTACATCTGTGTCATTTTTACACTTATCGATGACTTTTCGTACAAAAGACGAAAACAACAACAAGGGTGAGCAAATCAAAGAATGTAATATACGACAAAAAATATTGACACATTTTTGCAGCCAAATCTTCCCAAAAAAATCCGCAAAAACTAAAAAACTTAAAAACACACGAACTTAAAAACTCAGAAATCCACGAAAACTAAAAAACTTATAAACTTAAAAACTCAAAAACTAACGAACTTAAAAACTTAAAAACTTACGCAAGAGAATGTATGTCGGATATGGAAGAAGGATAAGGATTGCGATGCAATAGACAAGTGGGAGTTGATAGTCAACACCACACTGGTACATACACACTACACCAACAGTATTATTAATAATGTGTACAACGGAACTGAGAACGATGTTACGGGTCTTGACATAAAGGGCTGCCAAAACAAGCCCTGCAAAGAATGCGAAGAAGACACGTGGAAGCGTGACATAGGCAATGGCAAAGCAGAAAGACGAGAAGAAGATGACCTGTAGCTCCGTAGCACCTTTGGCAAGCATGTAGCGGATGATTGCCTCACGGAAAACAAGTTCCTCACACACAGGGCAGATGACACAAAGGGCAGCTGCACCCAAAAATGAGCGTGTCACGGCATAGGAATTAGCCGTAGCGATGTCCGTCAAACCTATGACATTAACGAATGCTCCAAGCACAACAATATAGAAAACGGCACCCGTAAGAGGAATCCATGAGCGTTTCCAATCCATACCCTTGCAATCGAAGGAGTGCTTGAAGTCAGTCATATTCATCACCCTTGCACCCACAACTGCAATCAAAGCACCAAGTATGGCGATGATGCCAAGGTAAGGCGACAGGAGCTGGAGAACATTGTCGCCAAAGAACTCCTTCCCCGTCGAGAAGTCAAAGCGTTCAAACTCGAAAGCGAGGAGAAACAGAAGGACGCTGAATATTGCTACGGTTGAGGACAACGTAAACAGAAACGCCACAACCAGAGGCTTGAGATACTTTGAGAGCATATTTTAAGTTTTTGAGTTTGTAAGTTTTTAAGCTTTTAAGTTCTCGCGGACTTTTGAGTCTATGAGTTCGTGAGTTTATAAGTTTTTGAGTTTTTTAGTTATCGCAGAAGAGTTCACGAAAGTTTCGCTCTGACAATTACACGCTTCACTTTGAACCAAAGAGCTGGTGGCATGACAGGTTCGTCGGTATAGTAGGAACGCATGATTCGATAACAAGGATAAGCAAAGGGAACAAGATAACAGAATTTTATAAAACTCGAAAGAAATGTGACTGGCTCATGATGCTGATCCTCTGCATACACAACGAAAATAATAATCGCAGCAGAATACATAAGAATCTGAGTAATAGTAGTCAGAACGACATTACACCGTTTAATGTATATAATACCAGGAATAAGAGCAAGAATAAAATGACGAGGCATAGATATTGGAGAACTAACACCCATCATGGAATAACATAAAGAAGCAAATAATAACGTACGTAATTTTGACGCGCCATTATTAAGCATCCATCTCATAATTGATTCACGAAATACCAATTCAATAAAGACTGGCATCAATATAACAAATGCTATTAATCCAACTTTCGTATGCGTCAGAATTGAAATTGCATAAGCCAGATCCGTATCGTATTCTGGTTTAAGCATTGTAAAAAAAACATTTACGAAATACATGAAATACATCATTCCGACTATTGCTTTCCATGCGTTTTTCCAATCTATGCTCTTAATATCATAGGCTTTTCTAAAATCCACCATCCTCATACACCATGCAAAAAAAACAGCAATAATGCCGCTCATCAATTGCATATAAACAACATAATCTGATATAAATTTAGCTGCATCTTTACCAACAATTCCAGATTCAGAACCTGGCTCTATGCTATCGCCATTGAACACATATACCAACAATGTTCCAAGAACAGCAGAGAGGACAAAAGAAAATACATAAATAATTGTCAAAACAACAGGTTTCAAATATTTTTCCATAATATTATAAGATTAGAAAATGTAAATATTAAATGCTATCTAAACATAAAAGAATTCAAAATTCAGAATTAAGGAACTTAGAACTCATAATTCATAACTCAGAACTCTTTCTACATTCTAACTTCTGAATTTTGAATTCTTAATTTTCACAGCACTCCCTTGCTACTTGGGAGCTGGAACTTGTAAATGTCACGTTTTACAGCCATCTTGATGCTGCGGGCAAGAGCCTTGAAGATACCTTCAATCTTGTGATGCTCATTATCGCCCTCTGCCTTGATGTTAAGATTCATGCGGGCAGCATCAGAGAAACTCTTGAAGAAATGGAGGAACATCTCAGTAGGCATATCACCCACATACTCACGATGGAACTCGGCATCCCACACGAGCCAAGCACGTCCACCAAAGTCGAGGGCAACTTGACAAAGACAGTCGTCCATAGGGAGGGTGTAACCATAGCGTTCGATACCTCTCTTGTCGCCAAGAGCCTTGTTGATACACTCGCCAAGGGCAATACCCGTATCTTCTATCGTATGGTGTTCATCCACATTAAGGTCGCCATTTACCTTGATGCGGAGGTCTATGCTTCCGTGCTTTCCAATCTGTTCGAGCATGTGGTCAAAGAAGCCAAGTCCTGTGTTGATGTCACACTTGCCCGTTCCGTCAAGGTCAAGCCAGATGTCAATATCTGTTTCCTTAGTCGTACGACGAACAGAGGCAATACGTTCGCCAGCAAATAGAATCTCTGTAATCTTATCCCATGAACCGACACAACGAAGCGAAGCATTTTCCTTAAACAAAGGCGACTCAGTAACGGCTGGATCAGAACTTATGATAAGTGCCTTACAACCGAGATTGAGTGCAAGCTGAGCATCCGTAAGACGGTCGCCAATTACATAACAGTTGGCAAGGTCATAATCGCCTGTCATGTACTTGGTAAGCATACCCGTTCCAGGCTTGCGAGTAGGAAGGTTATCCTCTGGGAAGCTACGGTCGATAAGCTGGTCATCAAACTCTATGCCCTCACCACGGAGAGTGTTGAGCATAAGGTTATGCGTTGGCCAGAAATCAGCCTCAGGATAGGAATCTGTACCTAATCCGTCCTGATTGCTTACCATCACGAACTCGAAGTCGAGTTTCGTGCGTATGAAATTAAGATTACGGATTACTCCCGGAACGAACTGGAACTTCTCGAATGAGTCAATCTGCTCGTCAGCTGGCTCTACGAGGATTGTTCCGTCACGGTCGATGAATAATGCTGTCTTAGTCATGTTTGCTTGCATTTGATGAGGATAAGAAATATCAAATCTATGCGTTCCGCACAGTTACGAAGGCATAAACGAAAGATTTGAGATTCGTGTTTGAGATTTGAGATTCTTTAACTACCAAAGAACTTCAAACTTCTCAACTCAACTTTTAACTGTTAACTTATAACTATTAACTCCAGAATGAACAGATTATCCATTCTGGCGGTATTGGCGGAGGGCAGCGAGAAGCTTGGTGTTCTCCTCCTTCGTACCAATCGTAACACGAATACAGTCGTCACAGAGAACCACACGATTACGGTTACGAACGACAATACCCTTCTCCACGAGATAGCGGTAAATCTTGTCTGCGCCCTTCACCTTAGCAAGGAAGAAGTTGGCATCCGTAGGAAAAACCTTAACGCATATAGGAAGAACGGAGAACGCACTAACGAGTGTCTGACGTTCATCAAGGATGAGTGAAATATGTCTCTGAAGAAGCGTCGTGTTGTTGAGTATCTCTATTGCCTTTTCCTGAGTGAGGATGTTCACGTTATAAGGATACTTGACCTTATTGAAGAGGGCAATGATGTCGGTAGAGGCAAATGCCATACCGAGACGGATGCCCGCTGCTCCCCATGCCTTAGAGAATGTGTTAAGCACGATGAGATTAGGATACTTGTCCAAGTCCATACGGAAAGGACGCTGTGAAGAGAAGTCGGAGTAAGCCTCATCCACAATCACGATGCCCTGAAACTCACGAATAACCTTCTCAATCTTTTCACGCAGGAAGACATTACCAGTAGGATTGTTTGGAGAGCAGATGAAGATAATCTTCGTATTATCATCACAAGCAGCAAGGAGAGCATCCGGCGAGAAGTCGTATTTCTCATCAAGAAGCACCTTGCGATACTCTACATCATTTGTTTCGGCACATACCTCGTACATTCCGTATGTAGGGGCAATA
>JAGCWG010000049.1 GCA_017961965.1 Bacteroidaceae bacterium
AAGGAACGTGGGCATGAAGATGTTCCATGTAATAGACAATGTGGCAATAGCCGTACCTGTTACAGCCTGCTTCATTCGTCTTGGCAACCTCATGAACTCTGAGATTATCGGTAACGTGACAGATGTGCCTTGGGCATTCATTTTCCATAGTCATGAGGCACTTGTGGAGGGTATGCCCGTTCCACGTCATCCTGCCCAGCTTTATGAGGCAATAGCTTACGCTCTAATCTTCTTTGCCCAGTTCTATATATATAAGACAAAGAGCACAAGTGGCATAGAGCGTTTCAAGCCGGGCAACGGCTTCTACTTCGGCTTCTGCATCACTACCATCTTTGTATTCCGTTTCTTCATCGAGTTTATCAAGAAGGAACAAGTGGACTTTGAGCAAGGCATGCTTCTCGACATGGGACAGTTGCTCAGTATTCCTTTCTGCGTGCTCGGCACATGGCTCATGTGGCAGGCAGGAAGAAGAGAAAAACAAAATTCATAATTTTGGTACCTATGAAAAAAATAATATACGCTATTGCCACTATGGCATTAGTATGTTGCAAGAACGGACAGCAGACGACAACTGAGGATTCATCAGCACTTGTGGATGCGCCTGCCTTTTGTGAGGATAGTGCCTACGCATACGTTGCCGAACAATGTAAGTTTGGTCCTCGTACCATGAACTCAGAGGCACACGACAAGTGTGGTGACTATATAGCATCCAAGTTTGAGAGCTTCGGTGCAAAGATTTACAATCAGTATGCTGACTCCAAGCTGTATGACGGTACGCCTATCAAGATGCGTAATATCGTGGCAAGCGTAAACCCTGATGCAGACATACACATCATTATCTCTGGCCACTGGGACAGCCGTCCTTGGGCAGATAATGACGATGATGAGGCAAACTATCATACTCCTATTGATGGAGCAAACGATGGTGCGAGTAGCATAGGCGTGATGCTTGAGATGGCAAGGGTGCTCTGTGCCGACCTTAGGGAGAATGGCGATTCTGCCATGCTTCGCCAGAAGGGATTTGCCATCGACTTCATCTGTTGGGATGCAGAGGATTGTGGAATGCCTCACTTCGAGGATTCTTACGACGAGTCAAGTGCAAGCACATGGTGTCTTGGTAGTCAGTACTGGGCAGGCAAACGTCATGTTGATGATTATACAGCTCGTTTCGGAATAAACCTTGACATGGTGGGTGGTAGCAATACCATGTTCCTCAAGGAAAGCTATAGCCTCCGCTATGCTCCAACGTATGTGGACAAGATATGGAACATAGGTCAAAAGCTGGGTTATGACAATTATTTCTCAAATAACCAGATGGGTGCCATAACAGATGACCACGTACAGGTGAACCTTAGCGGCATTCCATGTGTAGATGTCATCGGAGCAGATGTCGAGATGGATGGTTTCCCACGTACCTGGCACACCATAAACGACAATATTCAGAATATCAACAAGCAGACACTCAAGGCTGTAGGCCACACTATGCTTACGGTATTGTGGAATGAAAGAAATTAATAAAATTAAGGAAATGACTATCGAAGAAATACAGGAAGAGATAATTGATGAGTTCTCTGGTTTTGATGACTGGATGGACAAGTATCAGTTGCTTATAGACCTTGGAGGTGAGCAGGAGCCACTTCCTGAGCAATATAAGACAGAGAGCAATCTCATCGACGGATGTCAGAGCCGCGTATGGCTTCAGGCAGACCTCACAGAGGAGGGTCTCGTACATTTTCAGGCAGAGAGCGATGCCCTTATCGTCAAGGGTATTGTGGCACTTCTCATCCGAGTGCTTTCTGACCACACACCAGACGAGATTCTGAGTGCCGACCTTCATTTCATAGAGGAGATAGGTCTCAAGGAACACCTCTCACCAACACGTTCAAACGGACTTGTTGCCATGCTCAAGCAGATGAAACTCTATGCTATGGCTTTCAAGGCTAAACAAGGATAATGAAGTGACCATCACTTTATGGACTATCGGAGATGACATGTGAGGCTTTTTGTTTGATGCAGGAACTATGTTCAAAAGACAAAATATCTTTTGTGGAGAGAGAAATATTTTTGTCTGCCGAGGAAAATAATTTCCCCTCTCGTTACAGGTTCACGATGCAAAAGTACAGCATATAGCTAAGCTATGCAATACTTTTCCCACTACGTGCATCAAACGTCCCATAGAAAATCATTTCGGATTTCACACCACATGTGGTATAGAGTAAAAGGTAAAGAGTAAACTCGATGGAATTGTCACAATACATAATTCACAATTCGTAGCTTTCATTTCTTA
>JAGCWG010000501.1 GCA_017961965.1 Bacteroidaceae bacterium
AAGGGTGTAACCCAAAGTCAAAGTATTCAGACGAAGGAATGAAGCATCCTCAACAACCCAATCCGTAAGTGTATAATATTTAATGAGTGGACTCCACATTGTAGTGTTGGCATTCATAGCCCTCAACTGATCCATATCATTACAAAGAGTACCATCTGCATTAAGATTAGTCCAACGTTTGCCATCTGCCATTTCCGATGACATACTGCGATAGTCCCATTTTGACGTAGTTGTATATTCCGCCTTATTAGCATTATAGACTTCATTACCTACGCTGAAATTGAAGTTTGCAGCAAGGTCGAAACCGTATGCACGGATATTAAGACCGAAACCACCTGTGAAATCAGGATTTACGTTACCAATGATTGTATTGTCATCATCAGAAATCTTACCATCGGCAGTATTACCACTTGCATCTGTTGTCTGACCTGTAGAATTCCATACCCATGCACCCTGAGCCTCATCCCAATGCTGTGTGGTAGAAGCTATCTTCATTGTACCAGGACGGATGTCACCAAGAAAAGCAGTTCCATCAATAACACCAGGCTTTAGAGTCCAACTCTTTGTTGATTCATTGTAGCCTACAAAGTCATCAACTTCATAGCGACCAGCGTTCTTGAAACCACGGATTTCACCAACCTGACCACTTACACCAATCCAGTAATCGTTACCAATCTCTGTAGATGCCCATGCTGTGTTCCAACCGAAGTCCTTCATATCACCAAGAGATTTAATCTTACTCTTGTTGAAAGCGATATTTGCATTGAAGTCAATACCAAAGTTCTTTTTGTTTACTGCATGCCAAGAAATGGTGGCCTCAAAACCCTTGTTCTCAGTTTCGCCCATGTTGCGATATTGGTTATCATAACCAGTACCAGATACTGGGAACTCAATGAGAAGATCCTTCGTGTTACTGAGATATGCCTCAAAAGTACCAGAGAGTTTGCCACGAAGTACGGTAAAGTCAAGACCAACGTTGCGTGTTACTGTTGTCTCCCACTTCAAATCCGGATTAGCCATTGTCTTGTTAGGAGCAACATAGTTCTCAAGGCCGTTTACCCATGTTGTGCTCTTTACATCGTATGACTGTATAAGCTGACCAACAGGAATGTTATTGTTTCCTGATGTACCATAAGCTACACGGAACTTCAAATCGTCAAGCCATTTCTCCGTACTTTTCATGAATTTCTCAGAAGAAACACGCCAAGCAAGAGCTACTGATGGGAAATAGCCCCAACGGTTATTTTCATTGAACTTAGAAGATCCATCAGCACGGAATGTAGCATTTAACAGATACTTATCATCATAGTTATAGCTGACACGACCGAAGTATGACAGGAGTTTGTCATCAGCCTTATAGTAATCATTTACACTAAATGGAGTTCCAATAGTAGAAAGCTTCCATGCTGTTTCTGCATCGAAGTCAATAGGGAATCCGTGAACCTCATCGGTTATGTCATGCTGCTTTGTAATCACATACTCATGACCGGCAAGCACATTCAATGAATGCTTGGAATCCTTACCGAACAACTTCTTGAAATCATAGTTCAAGGTGTTTGTACTGCGGAATCTATGACGCTTTGTGTCAATATTACGGATTATTGGCTTTCCCTGATTCTCAGCAGCAGGGAAATTCCTTACATAATATGTTGTAGTTCCTTTATATGTCTGATCATACTGTGTATAATCGTCATAACCAACCTCAGACCTTAACTTTAAGTTCTTTACGATGTCCCATCCGAATGCAGCAGAAACATTAAGGTTCTTACGCTCCTTCTTACGGTCGTTATCTTTCTGTGCAACGACTGGATTATACAGATTACCGAAGTCATCGTCAGAAGCACCAGAAGAAGAATTTAGGTTGGCAATAGGGAATGGAGGATAGATAACTGCATATTTCAGACGCTTGTCAGAATCATATACACTTGTTGCATCATTTGAGCCACTACCCCTTACATCAGTATCAACATATCTTGCCTGGAAATCGAGTGTGGTATTCTTGCTTGGCTTTGTATTCAGTTTGAGACTGAAATTATCACGCTTGAATGAAGAACCTATCTGGATAGCCTTATCATTCATGTGAGCATAGCTGAATACATACTTAACAGACTCCGTACCACCATTAATGCTGATGTTATGGTTAAATGTGTTACCTGTACGACCATATACTATATCCTGCCAGTCATTAGTCTCTATATTCTGATAGAGATCCATGTCCTCGTAGTTACCGAAGTAGTCTGTATAGTCAGACATCTTGGTGAGGTCGCCCTGATTCCTCAGAAGAGCAAGCTCATACTGCCATTTTGCATAGTCGTATGCACCAAGCACATCTACCTTCTTTGCGAGTTTTTTCCAACTGTAGTAAGCATTATATGACACACTCATCTTACCTGACTTTCCTCCCTTTGTGGTAACAAGGATTACACCATTAGCACCACGAGAACCATAGATAGCAGTAGAAGAGGCATCCTTCAAAGCTGTCATGTCCTCGATTTCTGATGCTGGAATATCGCTGATACTCTCAACTGGGAAACCGTCAACAATGTAGAGAGGGTCGTTTGACTGAGTAATAGAACCGCCACCACGCACACGGATTTTCACCTCTGCATCAGGTGAACCCTCGGTAGTCGTAACCTGCACACCTGCCATCTTACCGACAAGTGCCTCTGCTGCTGATGCAACAGGAACTGCCTCAAGAGCCTTGCTGCCTACGGTTGCTACAGAACCGGTAAGATCCTTCTTCTTCATAGTACCGTAACCCACTACAACAAGATCCTCAAGAGTATTATTGTCATCCACAAGCTCAATAGTGACATTTGACTGATCCTTTACATCAACAGTCTTGGTTTTCATACCAACGTATGAAACTACGAGTTTGTGACTCTTGCCCTTAAGAGTGATTGAGAAATTTCCGTCGATGTCAGTAACAACACCATTCTGAACACCTTGTTCCTGTACAGTCGCACCTATAACGGTCTCGCCTGTAGCGTCCTTAACGACACCTTTCACAGTTTGTGCCTGTACTACCGCACAGAAGAGCAATAGCATGGCAACAAGCGCATAGCGTACGTTTTTAATTTTATCAGACATAAGATTATGTTTGTTAGTTATTTAATATTAATGATTTACGTTCCAAAGGTTATGATGTTTCCAAATCAACTACATCCACGTAATGCAAATATAATACTTGCTTTTATTGACAAAGAGTTAATTCTTTTTTTATTTAACATCCGAACAGATTTGAAATGCCTTACTATAGTTAGTTTCAAAATCGTGTGTCATAAATGCTTGATTATCAGATAAAAATTTAATATAACTGTCATTTACCAATTTAGTGGACAATAGTGTTTCTGTATAATTATCACAAGACAAAAATAGGTTAAAATAGCAGATTCTCAATATTTTATGATTATCACGCTATCGCGTATAAAACCCATTAGAGTCTTTACTACGCAATTTCGTGGCAAAGATAATCGTTTTTTATCTTAAATTCGTTTTTTTTCGGTTAAAGAAAGTTAAACGTGCTTTTTTGTTCAATTAGTACAACTTTTGCTTTTCTCATTCGCCAAAAAACAAGCTAAAATGTGTACTATTGCCCATGGTTATGTTACAATGGACTCGCTACGAAGGTGCTTGTGAAATCAGACATTACTTTTGGCAGCAAATAAAAAAAGTTTTTTAGCGTTTTTCCTGTCACACCGTCACACTCATTGAATATCAGCGAGTTATGCGTGACAGGAAGGTTGTTTTCCCGTCACATTGCCGTCACAAGGCAATGTATGCGTGATAGGAGTGTGACGGGAAGGAAATGCTCCTGTCACACGTAACCAACTGACACTCAGGCGATGTGACGGTGTGACGACAAAATCGCAAAAAAACTTTTTTTATTTTAACCTGCTGCCAATAGTAATCTTTAATTTCGCAATTCATTTGATTTGTTTGGAGGTTTCAGGAAAAAATATTATCTTTGCAGACAAACAAGGCTAAAGACGAATGTCACAAGGCTAAAGACCTTTGACTCTTGTCCTCTGACTTTAGACTTTTAACATTATGGCAAAATATCTTGACCCGAAAGCAGATCTGACCTTCAAGAAGGTGTTTGGTGAGCATAAGGAATTGCTCATCAGTTTCCTTAATGCCCTGTTGCCTCTGCCTGATGACAAGGAGATTGTAACATTGGAGTATCTCCCTTCGAAGATGGTGCCTGTGAATCCCGACAAGAAAGACACCATAGTGGATGTGCGCTGCAAGGACAGGGACGGCAGACAGTTTATCGTGGAGATGCAGATGTACTGGACCAATGCCTTCAAGCAGAGAGCATTGCTGAACACCTGTAAGGCTTTCTCATTGCCGGCAGACCGCGGAGAGAAGTATTCTGAGTTGAAACCTGTCTATACACTAAGTCTCGTTAATGATATTGCCTTCCCTGAGCTTCCTGATGATTTCTATCATTGCTATATGATGACACATAGCAAGTATCGGGAATACACCATCGACGATATAGAAATGATATTTGTCGAGTTGCCTAAGTTCAAGGCTAACACGGTTCTCGACAAGAAAATGGCTGTGCTATGGCTGAGATTCCTTACAGAGATTAACGAGCACACCGTGGAGGTTGACAAGGAGCTTCTGATGGATGATAATGTAGCCAAGGCGGTAAGTCTTGTTGAGGAATCGGCATACAATGATGCCGAACTTCGCGCCATTGACCGTTACTGGGATTCGGTGAGCAGGGAGCGCACGGCATTATCGGAGAAATATCTTCTTGGCGAGGCCAAAGGTAGAGCTGAAGGACTTGCAGAAGGGCTTGCGGAAGGCATGAAGGAAGGCATCATAAAAACTGCAAAAAACATGAAAGCAGAAGGCTTGCCTACATCTCTTATTGCAAAGATGACAGGTCTTTCTGAGGAAGAAATAAACAAACTTTGATTCATACGGGCTCTCTCGAAAGCGATGCCAGCCGCAAGATAGCAAAGATTGAATATGACTATAACAACAATCCTGTACGTATTCAATTCACCAACGGTAATGTTACCAAGTACATATATAATGCTACAGGCGAGAAAAAGCGTGTCATATATCAAACTTCTGTAGCAAATATCATTGTTGCCATAGGCAGCACAAAGTACCTGACATCTTATCAGATACAGAGAACAGAAACTGTGGACTATCTTCTTGGAGGTGCGCTTACATTGAAGAACGGCCGTATAGACAAGTATCAGTTTGATGAGGGATACTGTCAGGCTTCAGCAGCGGGTTCTGTTGATTATTTCGATTCTTACTATTACGACCGTGACCATCTCGGCAACGTCCGTCGCGTGATAGAGCCTTACGGAACCAACAAGAGTTATGTCATTCAGACGATGGACTACTATCCTTTCGGTGCTGAGTTCTGCGACAACAGCTCAAAGAGCTATGTGCAGAATCACAAGTATAACGGCAAGGAGTTTGACCATATGCA
>JAGCWG010000050.1 GCA_017961965.1 Bacteroidaceae bacterium
TCCTTCTTCATGAGTGGCACTTGATTGGTTGCATCGCTGAGGAAGTATCGTTTGAAGATGATGTTTGCGTTTGCGAGTGCAGGCGTTGATGCCAGCAAATCTTCTGCCATGTACATGCGTTCCAACTGTCTTTGGAAAGTATCGTCATTTGGTGCTATATGTATTATGGCGTGTATCTCGTCTGCCCCGTTGTCAGCGTTGAAATATGTGACCTCGGCACAGGCGTCTATATCATTCCATTTTATACGTTCAAATTTCATATCTGTTTATTTTTTGTGCAAAGTTATAAAAAAATTATTTCTTTGCACCATTGTCTATCCAATTCTTTATTATTGACACAAATGCTGCATGCTTGTCGTCAACGAAAAGAGCAGGATGGTTGTAACCTACTTCTGGTGTTCCTGTTGTTATAACCCTGTACAGATAGCTGCTATCTGCATCGTCAGGCTTTATGCGCATGAAGTCAGGATTCTTGCTTGACTGTCCGTTGACAATTGACATATACGCATTGGCATTTGTCAAGTCAAGATGCGCAGCAGCTGTGGATGACGAATGGCATCGTGAGCAATTCATTCCTTGGAACACGTTACTGTTAATTGTTTCAAACATACTGATATCCATTTCTCCTACGTCAAGTCTTATCGTGTCCTTGGCATCCTGATTTGTCGGAATGGCGTATGAGTACAATGTTACGAGTCGTTTGCGAAGACTGTTGACTACGGCAATCTCGAGCGTACGTGTGGTGTCACTTATATTTGACAGTACCATGCGTATCTCTTTGTCGTCCTTGTTTTTTGCCGCAAGTGTCTTCTGAATGATAGCATAGTCGGAGTTCTCGTTGAATCCAGCTACTACGATGCTGTATCTCGATGGCCATGACGTCTGTCCCTTGAATGTTCCAGTTACAACAGCTGTATAGCCCGAACTGACAGGTGTGTGTTGCTGTACCTCTTGTATCAACCCGTCATCACATGACTGGAGGGCAAAAGCCATACATACAGCTATAATCGTTATAAATGTTCTCATTATCCGTTTGCATTATGAAGTATGAATAATACAAGTTAGAACGCATATTGAAGCATAATCATTCCGCTATGTTTGGCTATGCCGAGGTCATCGTTGTCTCGGTCAATCTGTGAGGCATGACCTGTACGTCCAATGAACTGGTACATGGCAGAGAGTTTAAGTCCTGTGTCCTTAATGAAATAGTTGCATCCTACGGCTGGCATGTTGAGACATCCATCCTTGCTTGAGCTATTGCGGTCGAGGAAATCATAGCGTGCTGTTACCTGTACCTGTGGAGATACAAAATAACCTGCCTGAACGTATCCTCCCTTGTAGTCGAATGACTCGTCAATCTTCATACGCTCCGTGAATCCTACGTGCATCCAGTAGAACTCACCACCAAGGTAGAGACGGTTGTGTAACCAAGCTGCCTCTATACCATAACGCTGGTCATTGGTACTTTCGCTTTCGGCTTCTACGTTGAGATTGGCGCTACCTGCAAGCATGAACTTGTCTTCGTGTAACAGTTTTGGATTTCCTTGTGTCTTAGGCATCACGCCCATTGGCATCCATGCCATGCGTCCGGCATAGAGGAGTGAAGGTATGTGCCAGTCATCTGAGAGTGTCTTTGCCGCAGAGTTTGTGCCTGCACCTGTTCCGTTGAACATACCTGCTTCATAGCTCCAATATTTGCCAATCATTCCATGAAACTCCACACCAAGGTCAAATCCTGTACCTATTGTAGGAGTAACGGCATTCAGTCTGTAAGGCATGATACTTGTAGCTGTAAGTGAGGTTGGGAGCATAGGCATGAGTGATTCTCCGAGTGTTGTGAGATATGCATGGCTGAAAGGAGTCTTGAACTTACCTACTTTGACAGCAAAACCACGATTTACGTTGACGTCAAACCATGCTTGTTGAAGAAGCTTTGCACCAGAAGCACTTGCGTTTATCGTAAGGTTGTATGTAACCTTGCTCCATGCCTTACCCGTAAAACCGAGACAAGCGTAAGGAATGGCAAAGCCTGAGTTTGCTACGTTATCCTGATTGTAAGCCTTGTCCAATCCCTCGTCGTCATAATAGTTGACGTTAAGCGATGTCTGCATGAGGAGATAAGGCTTGAAACTGAAATCTCCGTCCTTTGATTCAAACTGCAATCCACGTTCTCCGTTGATTGTTACAATACCGTTGTCTGATAATCCGTCTGGATTCTGTGCTGATGCCATAAATGGTAATGTTCCCAATATGGCTGCTGAAATATATTTGTTCATGATTATGCTTGTTTGTTTTAGTTTCGCAAGTTTTCAACTTGCTCATTTGGAAGTTAAAGGGAGTAAGAAGGAGTTAAAGGAAGTTAACGGACGATAGTCTGTACGTCGATTTGTTCGTACATGGTAACGTCTCTTTACTCCTATTTACTACAAGAGGAATACTTTCGAAACTTGAATTATTTATATGTAACGAAAATTAGGAAGTTATGAGCTTGTATAAGCAATAGATTAAACGAGTAATCTCTAACTTATAACTCTTAATTTTTAACTCATAACTCTTGCATTATGAAGAATGAATAATGCAAGCTACAGACTCTTCAGAAACCACACGAGTGCCTCTCTGTCTGCTCTGTCCATTTTCTTGAATATATTCTTGCTTGCTTCGGCTTCGCCTCCGTGCCACATGATTGCCTCTACAAAGTTACGTGCACGACCGTCGTGGAGGAAATATGTGTGTCCGTTGACCTTCTGTTGGAGACCGATGCCCCAGAGTGGGGTAGTGCGCCATTCGTTACCCTGTGCAAGTCCACTTGTATAGTGGTCGTTGAGGCCGACTCCCATAATTTCTGAACCCATGTCATGAAGAAGATAGTCAGAGTATGGATGTATTGTCTGGTTGCCGAGCCAAGGGAGTTCACTACCATTTAGGAGTGTTGCACCTCGTGGACGTGTGTGAAGGGTAGTGACGTGACACAACTGACATTTAGCCTTGTAGAATGCTTGTTCACCTCGCTTTGTTGCTTCACGTTCGCTCATCGTTGTCTTTGTTCCGTCTGACTTTGTGAGCGATACTTTGGTTGATGTACTGCCAAGGCGTCGTGCAGGTACTCCGAGAGCGTGAAGGTAGAGGTCAACGTCCTCCATGTCTTCGGTTGGTATCTCAAGTTGATCGTATGTAAGTCCCATCATAGAGCCTTGTTGCATCTGTGCTTGTCCTTCGCAAATCTCTTCTGGGAAACGAGAGTTAGTAGCACCCATATCGCTTGAAAAACCTAATTCCACTGTTAGGTCGAGATGCTGGGCTTTGTTGCCGGAAAGACCAATTCCATACACACCTCCTTCGGTTATATAGTTGCA
>JAGCWG010000502.1 GCA_017961965.1 Bacteroidaceae bacterium
CCGCTTGCTGCATCAGGTGTAGAAGTCAACAGACAACTACCTTCGTATTGCTGAGCCTCACGAGCCTTTGGCACAGGACTCTTGCCAAGGAAATGCTCAAGGTCGAACCTTAGCTTTACTGGAGAAGAATGTGGAACGGTCACACGATAATAAGATGCACGTTCAGCCGTTGTTATCTCTACCTTAGCTTTGCTCTCCTGAAGGTTGCATGCATAATACCCCAGTCGTATATCCTCCGACGTGCGATGCTGTGGCTCATCGAACATATCAAGCAGGATATTGCCATACTTAGGACCGCCACCAGTACCACTCACATGTGTCTGTGAGAATCCACTAACGGCAGCAGGCATCGTTGCCCATCCAGCGTTGTTGTCCACACCACAATCAGGACCAGGCTTGACCATTCCGTACGGACAACTTGGACCTACGAACACACGTCCCAGTCCTTCGCTTCCTATGCGAGGGTCAACGTAATCCGTCACCTTGCCTTGTGCATAAGTGCAGATGGAAATGAACGTGAGAAGTAATGATAGTATTATGCGCATGGTGTTTGAATTAAGAAGTTTATTCCTGTACAAATACACGCTGAACGCGTGTTGATACACCTGTAAGTACCTCGTAAGGAATAGTACCTATCACGTCGCTAAGAGTCGTGACAGGAAGCTCGTCACCAAAGATGACGGCATAGTCGCCTACCTTACAGTCTATATCTGTTACATCAATCATGCACACGTCCATACATATATTGCCCACATACTCAGCCTTCTTGCCATTAACGAGACAATAGCACTTTCTATTGCCAAGATGACGGTCAAGTCCGTCGGCATAGCCAACTGGTATAGCGGCAATACGACTGTCACGCTCAAGTACCGTACGACGACTGTAGCCGATAGAGTCGCCTGCTGGAACGTCACGTATCTGGAGAATAGTGGTCTTGAGTGTTGCTACATTATGTATCACCTCGTTGTTTCGTGGGTTGATACCATAGAGACCAAGTCCAAGACGACACATGTCAAGGTGATACTCTGGGAAGTGCTCAATACCAGCAGAGTTGCAGATGTGACGTATTATCTTATGTGAATAAGCTGCCTGAAGTTCCTTACTACCCTTGTCAAAGAGTGCAAACTGATGACGTGAGAACTCGTCAAACTCATCGCCGTCGCTACCTACGAAGTGACTGAATACGGAGCATGGCACGAGTGCTGTCTGGCGCTTTAGTCTCTCGATGAGTCGTGGCATGTCCTTCTCAGGATTGAAACCGAGACGGTGCATACCTGTATCAAGTTTGACGTGTATAGGGAAGTTGGTGATACCTTCTTTCTCAGCTGCATGAATGAGTGCCTCAAGAAGTTCAAAGCTGAACACCTCTGGCTCGAGTCTGTAGTCAAACAACATCTTGAACGAAGTCATCTCAGGATTCATAATCATGATATTGCTTGTTATTCCTGCCTTACGAAGGTCAGCACCTTCATCGGCAACAGCCACGGCAAGATAATCCACGCCTGCATCCTGAAGAGTCTTACTTGTCTCCAACGAACCGACACCGTATGCACTTGCCTTGACCATACACACAAGCTTTGTCTCAGGCTTCATAAACTGGCGGTAGTAGTTTACATTCTCCTTGAGAGCAGATAGATTGACCTCAAGTATTGTCTGGTGCACCTTGAGAGTGAGATAATCCGAAACCTTGTCAAAGGAGAACTTACGTGCACCCTTGATAAGGATGAACTCGTTACGTAGATTAGTGAACACGTCACTCACAAGAAGCTCGTCCGTATTCTTGAATCCATGGAACTCCATAGGGAAGTAACCACCACAACTGCTTATCTCCTCACCCACTCCAATGACCTTCTGTATGCCACGGCTCTTAGCCATCTGTGCCACACGGCCATAAAGACTCTTTGGCGACTCTCCACTCTGGAGGATGTCTGAGAGTATGAGTGTGCGTGTCTGTTCCTTCTTGTCAGGACGACGTGACATAAAGTCAAGGGCGATGTCAAGACTCTGCACATCGCTATTGTATGTGTCGTTGATAAGTGTACAGTTGTTGATACCATCCTTCACCTCCATACGCATGGCTACAGGCTCAAGGTGTGACATCCTTGCACACAAGTCCTCTATTGAGAGTGTAAGGATGGAACGTGGGCTACCACTATTCTGTTCTACGTACTCACGAAGAGCAAGAACTACGGCAAAGCATGTTATAGAGTTCTCTACTGCTGCATTATCTATGAAGTTGATGGTGTATTGACCTATTTCACCACGATACTCAAACTTGACAACTGTCTTGTTGTCTTCCTTGTCCACACTACGGATGGTGAGGTTACAGTCGTTGTCAGCATTATTCCACGTGAATCGTTCTACCTTTGAAGGTATCATGGCAGAACAACGCTTGATAGTTGTGTCAGAGTAATTGAGCACTACATTCTTACAACCCTTGAAGAGCTTCATCTTCTCCGTACACTTGATGTCGTAAGAGAGGAAATTCTTCTGATGAGCCTCACCTATGTTTGTTATCACACCAATAGTAGGCTTGACGATAGACTCAATCTTGTCCATCTCGCCCACTTCGCTTATACCAGCCTCGATGATGGCAAAGTCATTATGCTTATCCACAAGCCACAGGCTGAGAGGTACTCCCACCTGAGAGTTGAAGCTACGAGGAGAGCGACACACGTTGTAGTCGATTGAAAGGAGCTGGTACAACCATTCCTTGACAGTAGTCTTACCGTTAGAACCTGTTATGGCTATGATAGGAATATCAAGCTGGTTGCGATGATATGCTGCCAACTGCTGTATGGACTTGAGTGAAGAGTCAACAACAAGGAAGTTGGCATCCTTCATCTGCTCATACTCCTTGCTCTCAACAAAGGTACACTTACTTTCCACCACATAGTTCTTCACACCTCGCTTGTAGAGTTCGGAGATGTACTTGTGTCCATCATTCTTCTGAGTCCTCATAGCAAAGAAG
>JAGCWG010000503.1 GCA_017961965.1 Bacteroidaceae bacterium
ATTAGGTGAATAATGACGCATAATAGGTGAAATGATATCTTCCCATTTTCAGGTGAATTTATTTTTTCTGCTTCAATATATATAAAAAACAACAACAATGAAAAAGATTAAGAATTATTCTGCACCTCTATGCGAGGTGCGCAAGAGTGGACTTCGTGCTTCCATCCTTGCAGGTTCTCAGGTAATCAAAGGTCATGACCTGGAGTTCAGCGCCCGTCAGCGTGGTGGCGTTTCTGCTCCTGCTTCAGAGACAAAGGAGGGCGCTTCGCTGTTAGGCTTCTGATGCGACTCATCATCTTTGAAACACAGAGAGCACGGAGAACTCAGAGTAATTCATGATTTTACTTGTAACTTTGAGTCCTTCGGGTTAATTTCTATTCTCTGTGACCTCATTGTTCTCTGTGTTTATTATAGAGAACAAGGAACATGAAAAAAACAAAGTAATCAACTTAAAAACACAAGGTGAAATGAAAAAATCGTTTCTTACAATTCTTCCCATGGCTCTGCTGGCATCCTGCTCATCAGAGTTAGTGGAGACAACAGGCATTGCCACAAAGGGCAATGTCGAGAAAGTATCAATCCAGAGTCATCCTTTCGAGTTTGAGGACGGCACACGTACGTCACTCTCTGCCACAGAGAAGGCAATATCCTTTGCTTGGGCAAATACCGATGCTCTCGGTGTGTTCCCTATATCTCCTACTACCAACAATCAGGCAAAGCAGGACATCAAACTTCCTGCTGACTGTGAGGTTGATGCTCACTACGCATCATTTGATGGAGCAGGATGGGATTTGATAGCAAATAATACTTATGCTGCTTACTGTCCTTATGACGGTACACTTCCTGCCGAGACACCTTACACAGCTGTTCCTATCAGCCTTACTGGTCAGGATGGAACACTTGCAACAATAGGACAGAAGTATGACTTCATGTATGCACCATCTTCATTTGCGGAGGAAAATACTGGAACACATACTCATGAGGTAGTATTTGACTTCCAGCATGCCATTGCCGTTATCCAGTTCAAGCTCACTATGCCTGTGGCTGCAACATGGAAGAGTATCGTTATCACTAATGATGCTGGCGATAAGGTGTGGACTACATCAGCTACCATGAACGTGGCTACTGGTGCTGTCACATCTACTGCAACGGCATCAAGCATCAGCCTTGCACTCTCAGGTGTGACAACAACAGCCGAAGGTCAGGAGGTCGTTCTCTATGCTTCCGTACTTCCTACGACTACTGGTGCACTCACGCTCACAGCTACTACATCTGCTGACGAGGAATACACAGCATCACTTGCAAGCAAGACACTCGTAGCTGGTAAGGCTTACAGATATACCGTAAGCGAGTTACAGGCAAAACCAACATACGAAGCGGTTGACCTTGGTTTGTCGGTAAAATGGGCAAACATGAATGTCGGTGCACAGAGTGAAACGGATTATGGTGATTATTTTGCATGGGGTGAGACGGAACCAAAATCAACATATAGTTGGAGTACATACAAATGGTCTGTAAATGGTAGTAGTAGTTCATTCAGCAAATATACAACAGACTCAAAGACTACTCTTGACCTAGAAGATGATGCGGCCAGACAGAACATGGGCGGAACATGGCGTATGCCAACCCCAGCCGAACTGGAAGAGCTTATAAATAACTGTTCATGGCAATGGGTGACATCGTATAACAATGTCAGCGTCAATGGTTATGTCGTAACAGGTTCTAATGGCAATTCTATTTTCCTTCCTGCAGCAGGTTATGTCTCAAGTTTTTGGGGCGATATTGTCAGCAATGCGGGCTCGTTCGGTTACTATTGGTCGTCTTCGCTCTCTGATAGTAACAGCGGCTATGCAAGGTACTTGCCCATCGGTCAGAACAACAGTTACCTCCTCATGAACATGTCTCGTGACACAGGTTATAGCGTCCGTGCTGTATGCGAGTAAGAAGCCCAAGAAGCCTATGGCTTAATTGATAATTGAAAATTGATAACTAAGCAAAGCGGTCTCTTTGACTGCAATAAAGTAAAAAGCCGTTCGGAACAAGTGTCCGAACGGCTTATTTATTTGATGCTATATTGTATGCAAGGTTCGGGGCAGCAGATGCTAATACCACATAGAAAAAGGCGAGTCAACGGTTGCGTTGGCTCGCCTTTGTTTTTATATGAATGGAGAGGAAGATGAGGCGTGGTGCCTTGCTTCCCTTCGGTCAGTTAGACCGCTCCACTTAGTTACTGATTGTCTTAGAGCTTGAGGTCCTTCTTGATTGCGTCAACCTTAGTCTTGGCTGTCTTAACAGCTCCGTCGTAGCAGTTAGCGCAACCCATCTTGCCCTTAACCTCAACGTAGAACTTAATCTTAGGCTCTGTACCTGAAGGACGAACAGAAATCTTTGTTCCGTCCTCTGTGAACCACTGGAGTACGTTGCTTGTTGCTGGCATCTCGAGAGCTGTCTCCTTGCCGTTTGCTACCATCTTGAGTGTCTTGTAGTCCTTAACGCAAACTACAGGGCTGCCACCGAGAGTCTTAGGAGGACAGTTGCGGAAGTCTTCCATCATCTGCTTAATCTCGTCAGCACCTGACTTTCCTGGCTTGACTACTGATACAGCATCCTGATAAGCGAAGCCGTAGTCGAGGTAAATCTTCATGAGAAGATCGTAGAGAGTCATTCCGTTATCCTTTGCCCATGCTGCAATCTCGCAGAGGAGACAGATAGATGCTGGAGAATCCTTGTCACGTACCTTGTCGTATGGGAGGTAACCGAAGCTTTCCTCACCACCACCGATGTACTTCTTCTTGCCTTCGTCAATCTTTATCTCGCGTGCAATCCACTTGAAGCCTGTGTAAACGTCACGGTACTCCACGTTGTTGCGCTTAGCGATGTCTGCAATTGTCTCTGTTGTAACGATAGTCTTTACCATGAACTCGTTGCCCTTGAGCTGTCCGAGCTTCTTCTTGTTCTCGATGATATAGTAAGAGAGCATGAGTGCTGTCTGGTTACCATTGAGGATGCACCACTGACCCTTAGGGTCACGGCATACTACGGCAAGACGGTCAGCATCTGGGTCAGAAGCAAGAACGAGGTCTGCGTTGAGCTTGTCGCCGAGCTTCATACCGAGTGTCATAGCCTCTGAGTTCTCTGGATTTGGAGAAACGACTGTTGGGAAGTTTCCGTCAATAACCATCTGCTCCTTGACAACGTTGATGTTCTGGAAGCCCCATGTGCGGAGAGCTGCAGGGATGATTACTCGTCCAGTTCCGTGGAGTGGAGAGTAAACGATGCAGAGGTCCTTCTGACGGTTGATTACCTCCTGGTCGATGAGAGTTTCCTTTACGGCGTTGAGGTAGTCGATATCCATCTCACCACCGATAATCTTGATGAGGTCCTCGTTAGGAGTGAACTTAACCTGGTCGATGCTTACCTTGTTCACCTCGTCGATGATACCTGTATCGTGTGGAGAGAGAACCTGTGCACCATCGTCCCAATAAGCCTTGTAACCGTTGTACTCGCGTGGGTTGTGGCTTGCTGTGATGTTTACACCTGCCTGTGCACCGAGCTGACGGATGGCAAATGAAATCTCTGGAGTAGGGCGAAGGCTCTCGAAGAGGAATACCTTGATGCCGTTAGCAGAGAAAATGTCAGCTACTGTCTCGGCAAAGAGACGTGAGTTGTTACGGCAGTCGTGACCTACGACTACGCTGATGTCCTTCTTTCCTGCGAAAGCCTTATTGATGTAGTTGGCAAAGCCCTGTGTAGCCATGCCGACGATATACTTGTTCATGCGGTTTGTACCTGCGCCCATGATACCACGGAGACCACCTGTACCGAACTCGAGATTCTGATAGAAAGCATCGATGAGTGCTGACTTATCCTCGTTGTCGAGGAGAGCCTTTACTTCTGCCTGAGTGTCAGCATCGAATGCTGGTGAGAGCCACTTCTGTGCCTCTGCTGTACACTTCTGTATTAACTGTTCGTCCATAAATCCTTAGTGTTTATAGTGAATTCTATTTTGTTATTTTTAATCAATTAGTGGGCAAATATAAGATTTCTTTTTGAAACTTGGAAGAAAGAAAGGATTTTTTTTATCGTTCCTTACTTTTTAGGAGTTAACCGAAGTTAGCTGGAGTTAATGGGAGTTAACGGACGAATGTCTGTTCGTGCTTGCGACACAGGAACGTAAAGGAACGAAAATTTAGAAAATTAAAGAAAATTTCTAATTTTATCTGTACCATCAGATTTTCCGGTCTTAGAAAAAAGAAGAAATAATTTTCTTTAATGGCTCTACAAGAATTCGTGTGGGGGATGATTTTTTCTTGCCCACGAATTACACGAATGAACACGAACTTTCAAATCCTCTTATTTCATTACACTAAGACAACATGTGTTGTCTACGAATAACACGAATGCCATTCGGATTCAAATCATTGTAACAGATTCGTGAAATTCGTAATTGCACGAGCAATTCTTCGTGTAATGGAAACAGCCGAGAACCACCAATTTCGTGCAAATTAGTGTA
>JAGCWG010000504.1 GCA_017961965.1 Bacteroidaceae bacterium
ATTATAAGTTTTTTGGATTCGATTCCAAAAATCTTATAATAATTTTGGAATCCATTCCCAAAAACTTAATGTTCTGACTTGTGTCGTCCCTACATGAGTTAAAAGTTGAGAGAGTTTTTTTTCGAACTGTACGGTTGTAGTTTTGCACAAAGGTGCATATTAAAAAAACAGTCAAGAAACAGAACAAAAACAAGAAAAAACATGTTTTTTTGATTTTATTTGGTTTTTACCATGTTTTTTTAACTGGCCGCATTGCGGCAAAAAACAACATACAGTTTCAACCGTACAGGTCTTTTTTTTTCGTAAAACGACATCGCATACTGGTAATCTCCAACTTTTAACTTTTCATTTTTAACTTTTAACTCTTGCACCACGACGAAGGAGTGGTGCAAGCTATGCTATGCCTTGGCTTCAATCACGTCGTGCAACATACGGACATACTGACCGATGCTGGCAGGATTGCTGCTGAAGGTGTCGAAGATGTCGTAGTCGCAGAATGGGGCGGTAGTCATGAGAGTCTCAGGCTTGATGTCTCCGTTCTCGCTTACGTATGATATGACATTCTTCAGATATTCCTCCTGACGGCTGTTGAGCGTTGAGGACTTGAGGAACTCCACGAACTTGTCGAGGGCTACCTGATGGTCCACATGTATGACGCTACGGATGAAGATTGCCACGTTCACGCCTCCTGACGATATGTAGCGTTCGTAGTCCTCACGTGTGCCAAGCTCCTGCCACAGTATCTTCTCGAGCTGGGAGATGTCTTCCGTCGTGAGGGCTTCAAGACGGAATATCTTCTGGAGTACAGGAAGGTTACGGTTCTCCCGGAGATAATCTAAGACCTTCTGTCTGTAGTTCATCGTCATGGTTGTGCCGCTCACCTCGCCCTCGTCGCTTATCATGTCCTCTATGTTGAGCGTGAAGGTCTTGCTCTCCGCACCCTTGAGGAGCATCACGAGGCTGCGCAGCTCCGTTCGTACCCTCTCGAGGAGGCTGAGGTCGGCATTATCGAAGAAGCCGTCCTGCTGTATCTTCCTGATGGTAGGCATGGCATTCTTGACCACAGGTATCACGGCTCTGTCTTCCAGATGATGTGCAATCCTGATTACGCTCATCTGGCTCTTGACCGACTTCGTGTCCTCGCTCACCTTTGACAGCTCTATGTTGAGCATCAGGGCGTCAAACTTGAGTGCGCCTATATCCTCCTGAGTGAGAGGGATAAGTGGCGATATGCAGTCCTTGAGTTCGAGCACATCCACGTTTGAAAGGTATGTCCATGACTTGTCGTCCCTGAATTTCACCACCTTGTCCCATACCTTGCGTACGGATATGAGGTCATCCTTCAGAGCCTTGGTCTGCTCCTTGAGTGTAGCCTTCAGCTCGTCGTGCAGAGCCTTGTCATGGTCTATTGCCTGATGCTCTGCCGTCTGGAGGGCGGCTGCCAGCTCTGCCCTGAGGCAGAATATCTTCTCGGCAAGCGATGTCTGCGGAGCGGCTTCCCTGCCTCCGGGATTGACCTCGAAGAAGTCGAAGTTGCCACACCAGTCGAAGATGTAGAACATCTCCTTGTCCTTGCCGAAACCGAATATGTCGTTCGACAGGCGTGTGCCTCGTCCTATCATCTGCTTGAACTTGATGCCGCTATGCACAGGCTTGAAGAATACGAGGTTCAGCACGTCAGGCACGTCGATACCTGTATCGAGCATATCCACGCTCACAGCCACCTGCGGCATCTGTCCCCTTACCTCAAACTTGTCTATGAGGTCCTGGGCATAGTTGACATAATTGTCTATGAGTACGCAGAAGTCGCTGCCGAGTTCCGGGTACAGCTTGTTGAAGCGTTCCACCACGAGTTCGGCATGCTGATGGTTGTAGCAGAAGATGATGCTCTTGCCTATGAGCGTACCCTCGTTTACCTTCAGTCCTTTCTCCATGAAGTCCTGGAGAACCTTGTCTATGGTGTCTTCGTTGTATATGTACTTGAATATCTCCGACTCGTCTATGTCACGCTCGTCGCCCTCGAGCAGGTCCTCTGCCTTCTCGTAGTCGAACACGGGCTTGAGCTGTTCCTTGTCCTCGGCGGCAAGGCTGCTCATCTGTATGCCTGCCTTCATGATGTAGGAGCCACGCTTCAGTCCCATGTATGGCACGAGGTAGCCGTCATGTATTGCCTCGTCATATTCGTAGGCAAAGGTATCCTCAGGCTGCATGCCGAGGAGGTCGAACGTGCTTCGTGCCACCTCGTCACGCGGAGTGGCTGTCAGTCCTACGAGGAACGAGTCGAAGTAGTCGAATATCACTCCGTACTTGCCGAACACGGAACGGTGTGCCTCGTCTATTATGATGAGGTCGAACCTGCCTATGGAGAACTCCTTCGTGTCCGTGGTGTCTATATAGTTGACCATCGTCTGGTAGGTCGAGAACATGATGCGTGCCTGCATGTCGCTCTGTTCCGTACGCTCGGAGAGAATGCACGTGGTGGCATCAGGCAGGAGTGCCACGAAATTCTTGTGTGCCTGTCTGACGAGGGATGTGCGGTCGGCAAGGAACAGGATGTTCTTCACCCAGTTGTTGCGCATGAGTATGTCGCACAGCGAGATGCTCACACGTGTCTTGCCCGTACCCGTTGCCATGATGAGGAGCGAGCGGCGGTTCATCTTGTTCAGGTGTTCACACACGCTCCTTACGGCACGTATCTGGTATTCACGGTTCGTGATGTTCTTGTTTACGCTCAGGTCTGTTATCTGTCCTCTCTCCCTGCGTCTCTGATGGAGGCGCACGAGGTCATTGGCTGAGTGGAAGCCATATACCCTGCGTGCAGGATAGCCCATTCCGTCTATCACCTCTGTCTGATAGCCGTTGGACACGTAGATGACAGGTCTCACTCCGTATTTGTGTTCGAGGCAGTCGGCATACAGCTCTGCCTGATGCAGTCCCTTTGACAGGCCTACGCTTGTCTTCTTTGCCTCTATCACGGCAAGCGGTTTCATGTCGTTGCCGAAGAGCACGTAGTCGGCATAGCCTGTGCCCGATGCCGACGGCATACCGCTCACCTCTACCTCTATGCATGCGCTCAGAGGCTTGATGACGCCCTTGTCCTCCTGTACCTCCCATCCTGCCTCTCGGAGCATGAGGTCTATGAACCTTGCCCGTGTCTCTTCTTCAGAGAATGGGGATGCCGGCATGGATGGAGTGGCTGTACATATCACGTTATGCTGCGGTACGCTTGCCACGAATTGCTGGTCAACCTCAGGTGCCTTATCTACGGCGAGGACGGCTACGGCTGGATTCTTCTCGTCGGCAAAGCTCTTGTCGAACGGGGCGAGCGTGTCTATTATCCTCAACAGCTGGAAGATGTAGCCGAGCACGTAGTAGAGACATGAGAGACAGAACATGGCGTCTGCCTCCGTCACCTTGTGCTGTGGGTCGTTCTGCACGTGTGCACCTCGGTTGCCGAGTTTCCTCACATATTCTATGTTGCTCCAGAAGAGCGTGTCCGTACCTATGAAGTCGTGGAAAGCCGTGTCATGAATCATGTCGCTAAGGGTCATGCCCTTGCTGTTGATATTCTTCATGGCATACACCTGCACCATCATCCATTCGAGTGCAAGGCGGCAGTTGAGTGCGGTTGTTCGTGGTGATTTACGTTGCATGAGTTCAGCCGTCTGGCAGAACTCGTAGAGTTCGTCCAGACCCAGCAACTCTTTTATATAGGCGAAGTTACTCATGGTTGGATGCTGTTCCTTATTATTCTAACTCTCGTAACAAATCTGTAAGGATGTATTCGTCGCTTTGCAGCTGCAAGCCGCTGTCCGGATTTGTCAGCAAGGTGTATGTGTGCGAATTGTACAGGATGTCAAGCGCACGTGCTGCATCTATGTTGAGCCGCTCTGCAAGCGTTGCGGCAATTCGTCCTACCTTGCGCCATAGTACCTGGTCTCTCATGGCTTGCCTCCTTTCTTTGTTATTGGTTCTGCTGAAATAAATCGTAAGTGGCGGTCAACAATGGTCTGATTGCTGATGCACATCTGGTGGGTTGGACGTGCGAAGCGTAAATGTCCGATTGCCTGCTCCACAGTTATACGACCTGAGTAGTAGTCTTCTACGGTATCAATAACCTGGTCATTTGCCACTCCACCCTCGATTATGTCATATTCTGCCCATGGTTTTTCGCCTCGACGGCTGCGTACTATGAAATCCAACCATTCGCGGTCATAGTGTTCAAGTCTCATGCGTCGTACATCTGTCGGTAAGGCGGTTTCGTCAAATTCGTATATGGAGAGTGTCGGGGTGTCGGCTGCACGTATTACGCATACACGTTGTGCCCAACGTTCTGCCTGTTCACGAATGTTGGTGACATAGAATCCCGGGCCGAAGTCCAGTTCCTGTCGTCCTACACCTGTAAGAGGTGCAGGCACACTCATGTATGAGCCATGGTATAGTTTCATGACTCACCTCCTTTCTTGTCTGCATTCTGGAGCTCGTAAGAGTGTGAGTGTGTTCCGTCAGACTCTCGTTTTTCCCTGAGTTCCCAGTTCTTGAGAGCTTCCTGTATGTTCCATACAACTCCGTCAATACTTTCGGCATGAAGTGTGTCGTAACAATCAAACAGGAGTCGCTGCACCAGATTGAAGCGTTTCATACGGTTGTACAGCTCTGTGGTCGTTATGCCCATCTGTTTTGCCGTTGCTCCAATGGCTAATGTTACGAATTGTACTTGTGGTATGGTTGCTGACATAATAAAGCTTTATAATCGTTTAACTGCTGCAAAGATAAACAAATTTGTCTGTTTTCTCAACCACGAATTACACGAATTTGCACGAAATCTGTAATTCAAGGTGTTGTTCGTGGTTAAAAAATATCCACTTAGAAATAGTATGCCATTCGTTCGTTGAAGAGCATCTCTGCCTCCTCCTGTGCCGCCTTGTTCTTCGCCTTCATCTGTTCTATTGCCGAAATCTTATCCGCAAAGGACTGCTGAAGGGAGAGAGGAGGGAGAGGAACTTGGAGTTCTCTTAATACGAATAATTTTAATTCTGCAAAAGTTGCCCCTGATGCCATAGTAGAATAAGTGCCTTCAAGAATGTAATGAATGATTTTCTGAAGAGCTATGCTGTTATAGTATTCATTATTTACATGAACCCATAAAACACGTCCATCTTTGAAATAGAATGGCTCGCCTGTATCTACTATCCATACTAAACCATCTGCGTTAATAGAAGGAATAAGCAAATCTCCTTGTTTAGGTACACCTGTAATAGCTTTAAGTCTGTCGTAATGTTCTTGAGTAATAAACAGACTAAAGTTTATCTTTTCGTTTTTACATTTCTTACACAAAGCCATAAGTTCGGTTCCGCGTAAGAAAGGAATTCCTTCATTAACGACTTCTTCAATTAAAACTCTTTTGGCAGATGTAACTTCACACATACTTCCCAACTCTTTCACCTCCCATCCTTTTTCGTTTGTTACGGGGTCTCCGAACATATCGTAGAAGATGGATTGTTCGAGTCGGTCGTATTCTTCCTGTAGCGCCTTGTGCTTGGATATGATGCCACTCAACATGTCCAACTCCGACACTATCGACTCTTGAACCGATAGAGGGGGAACGGGAATCGATAGAGATGTAAGTTGCTTTAGGTAAATACCTTTTTGTGCAATTCCATGTGCTTCTCTATTTAACTCATCTCTTTTTGAAATTAAAGCGAACATCAGAAATCTTGATGTTATTTTAGAAGATGGTTTTAATAATGCAACACTTCTTTGAAGTGCGATCTTTCCTTCTTCACCAGATATAACACAGCTCCTGCCTACTGTTCCAACAATTGTTAATAAGACATCGTTCTTTTCGACATTTGTTCGTTTGTTTTCTTTCTCAAAATCTTCTAAAGAAAGATATCTAACCGTAGAACTGTCAATTATTAGTTGGTCGTCAAAAACATTTTGTGAGCTTATCATCTTGAATTCGGACACATCTATCCCTTTTGGTGGATTGTGACTACCATCTGTGATCTTGCAACACACCTCGCCCAGCTTTTTCTTTTCCCAACCTTCTTTCATACTACTTGAGGAATTTAGATTTGAACTCTGCCATAGATTGTGAGATGTCCTGCACGAGTGACTCGGCACGGGCGAAGATGACTTCGGGTGCATCGTAGTGGACGACTTCACGCTCCACCTCCTTGTATTTGTTGAGGGAGAGGTCGTAGTCGTTGTTGCGTATCTCGTCCACAGGTACGAAGAAACTCTGGTCCTTGCGTGTGCGGCTTTCCTCGCCCTCGAGATTGTGGAAACGGGCGATGATGTCGTCTATGTCGCTATTGTCGGGTGTCTCGGTACGCTTCTGGTCGAGTGAGTAGCCGTCAGCCTTCATGTCGTAGAACCATACCTTGTCCGTACCGCCACAGTTGGTCTTGGTGAAGATGAGGATGGCTGTGCTCACGCCCGAATATGGCTGGAACACACCGCTCGGCATGGAGATGACTGCCTGCAAGCGCTGGTTATCTACAAGCTCACGACGCAGGTCCTTGTGTCCCTTGGAGTTGCCGAAGAGCACTCCGTCGGGCACGATGCTCGCACATCGTCCTCCCACCTGAAGCATGCGGACGAAGAGGGCTACGAAGAGCAGCTCGGTCTTCTTGGTGTCGGTTATCGCCTTGAGCGACTTGGAGATGACCTCCTTGTCGATGGTGCCTGCAAACGGTGGGTTGGCAAGGCAGAGCGTATATCGGTCCTGGTCGGTATTGTCGCTCGATATGGAGTCACGATAGCTGAGGTCAGGATTATCCACGTTGTGGAGCATGAGGTTCATGGCTCCTATGCGGAGCATGGTCTGGTCGGTGTCGAATCCGTGGAACATGCCGCTGCGGAAATGCTGCTGGTTGTCTGCCTTCATGAGTTCGGCGGCATAGTGTTCCTTGATGTACTTGGCGCTCTCCACGATGAATCCTGCGCTTCCCATGGCTGGGTCGCAGATGGTGTCGTGGAGGGTAGGGCGCATGAGGTCCACCATCATGCGTATGATGTGACGGGGCGTGCGGAACTGTCCGTTGTTGCCTGATGCCGCCATCTTGCCGAGTACGTATTCATATACGTCGCCCATGGCGTCGCGGTTGTTCATGTCGAGAGCGTTGACGCCCTCTACTCCCCTGGTGAGCAC
>JAGCWG010000505.1 GCA_017961965.1 Bacteroidaceae bacterium
AAAATTTGTTTCATCTCATTTTCTCTTGTTTTCGTTCTCATTTTTACGAAGAATGTAATAAGAAATTTTCTTTAATTTTCTAAATTTTCGTTCTTCAAAAAAAACAGCAAACAATCAAACGTCTTTTTAACTTCCTATATAACTACATTTTAACTACAATTTAACTACAAGCCAAACTTAAAAATCTTAATTCATAATTCAAAATTAGCTTTCTGCCGAGTTCGGCAGAAAGGGCCTCATTCCTTAATGGTGAGCACGCATGCAGAACCGATGATAAGGAATACGCCTGCCAGTCCGAGCATCATGACCTGACTACCGCCAACGAGGGAGAGGAATACACCTCCCAATACGGCAGCAACAATCTGTGGAAGACAGATGGTGCAGTTGAACAGACCGAGGTATGTTCCCATGCGTGGGTTTCCTTCAAGTGCGTTGGTGAAGAACGTGAATGGAAGCGCAAGCATTGCTGCCCATGCAAATCCGATGAGGAAATAGCTAATCCACAGCACGTATTGGTTATGTATCCACACAAGACTGATGAAACCAGCAGCACCGAGGATAAGACTCACGATATATGCAAGGTGGTAGGAGCTGAAACGTGGGATTATGACTGCCCATACAACAGAGCCAATGGCTTGTACGGCAAAGACCACGCCCACCCAGTTGCCTGCCTCTTGGTAGGCATCAGACGTTACGTCTGTCGTTCCCCAACAAGTGTCGGCTATTGCGCCTGGGGTGTAAGTCCACATATACATGAACGCTGCCCAACAGAAGAACTGCACAAGTCCGATGGATATGAATGTATAGGCAACGCTTGGCTTGTTAGTCTTCATCTCGCCGTCAGCTGTAGTGGCAGATGCATCCTGTGGCTGCTGATACTGTGCAAACTCCTCTGGTGGCATCTCCTTCACCTTGGCTGTGGTGTAGATGACACAGAGTATCAGGATTGCAGCACCAATGTAGAAACTGTATATGACAGAGTTTGGTACTACACCTTCTGGTGCTACGTTCTTGATGCCAAGGTATGTGAAGATGTAGGGGAACAGATAGCCTACGAGCGAACCTGCATTACACAGGAACGACTGTATGGAGTAAGCCAGTCCCTTCTGTTTCTCATTGACCATATCGCCAACCATCATCTTAAATGGTTGCATGGCTATGTTAATGCTCGTGTCGAGGAACATGAGCGACATGAGTCCGAACATCATCGTTCCTGTCAGTCCCCAGCACACAATCTGTGTAGTGATGCCAAGGCTTCCAGCATTAGGAAGGAGGAGCATCACGGCTACGGCGACAATTGCGCCAATGAAAAGATAAGGTATGCGCCTGCCGAATCGGCACCATGTCTTGTCGGACAGGGCACCAATGATTGGCTGGACAATCATGCCCATGAGTGGTGGAAGAATCCAGAAGAAACTAAGTTGATGTGGATCGGCTCCAAGAGTGGCGAATATACGTGATATATTCGCACTCTGCAGAGCGTATGCTATCTGTACGCCAAAGAAACCGAACGATATGTTGAACAGTTTCATGAATGACTGGTCTGGTAAGTGTTTCATATTCTTTTAGAAATTAGAAGGAGTTAGAAGAAGTTAACAGAAGTTACCGCTTCGCTCAGGACGAATGTCAGTTCGTTGAGAGAGTTCAAAAGTTCAAATCCACAAGAACTTAAAAACTCACAAACTTAAAAACTGGTCAAATCAACTTTTAATTTTTAATTTTTAATTTTCTCCGAGTCTGTATATAGATTCCACCCTTTTTCATCGTCTTCACCTCCTGTCCCATGAGGTTATATATACGTGAGGACGTTGATGCAGGTTTAATTTCAACGTCGTCAATGCCAACGGTAGATGTCACGTCTGTGTATGTAATTTTTGTTCCATTAAGTGATGCCTCAAAGTAACGGTCGGAGGTGATGTTCTCGATATCCGTTGTCTTTGGCTTACCACTACCTTGGTTGAAGATGATGTTGAAGTAGTAGCCGTATGACTTAATCTCGAAAGTCTGGCGATACCATGTCTCTCCATTGATAGTGACCGTTGAGCCTGTCATGAGCTTACCCGGCCAGTTGCCGTTGAGCTGTGTGTTGTTGTTGCTGTCCCATACATAAAAATAGACAGGAGTGAAGTCTGCCTTTACATACACATTCACGCTGTATGGCTTGAAGTTTGCTCGTTCATCTTCCTCTGCCTTCTGCTCTGCATCAATACCGTCAAGGGTAGTAACCCAGTCGGCAACAAGCTCGTTGGAGATATAGTATCTGTAGCCCTTGCCCTCAGTAACAAGTGTGTATAGTGAAGTGTTGGCAGCATATTTCTCTGGGGCATAACCTACCACGCAGAGGAGCTTGCCACGTGTACCATTGGTAAGTACAGCGTAATACTCGTTGGAGCAAGCCATATTGACGTATGTACTCTGGTTGTTTATGCCCACGAGTTTGCGGATAGATATCATCTTCTTCAGGTCATACTTGCAATCCTGCCAATGCTTGAGGAACACGCAAGGTGTACCAGGCATGGCAAGCAGATAGGCATTAGCGGCAAGTGTGTCTGACTTGATTGGGTCCTGATTGGCAGAAACACGTTTCTCTGTGTCATGATTCTCCACAAATGTGACGGCATACTGACGATATGCTGGGTCGTAGATAAGAGGACGTGCTGCTGCATCTGACGTGTTGTCCTTGAGACATGTCCAGTTGTGACTGTTGATGGCATCACGCACACGATAGCGGAACTGGAAGTCGAAGGCTGCACTCGTTGGTGTACCATCCTTCTTTGTTCCGTTTATCCAGTTCTTGATATTTGTTGAACTGTCCCAGTATTCGCCTACAGAGAACTGAGGCTTGGACGCTGTATTGTAATCAGCTGTGTAGCTTGCAGAGTAGCCCTTGACCATATCGTAGCGGAATCCTACGTAACCGAGGTCGTTGATAAGGAAATCCTCGTAAGCCTTGACTACCTTGTTCACGTTAGCCGACTTATGGTCTATGTCTCGGCATCCGTCCCATCCTTCGCCTGTATCATTGTTTGCAGACAACTGTACACCGTCCTTGTTTGCCTGCGTGAGAGCGGCTCCGCCATCATCATTCCTGCAAATATCGGTTGACTGCAACTGGTAGGTCTGTCCTTTGTATGTCTCAGCCGGGAAACCAAACCAACCATTGGTGTTGTGATGATTGATAACCACATCAGCAATGGTTCCAAGTCCCTTCTCCTTGAAGGTCTTAATCATGCTGCGGAGTTCAGCCTCAGTACCGAATGTAGAGTTCTGATTGAAATAGTAAAGCGGGAGATATCCCATGTTGTTGCTGCTTGCGCAGTAGCCTGAGTTAGGCACCCAGACAATGTCGAAGTACTTAGAGAGTTCGTTAGCCTTACTCTCCAACTTAGTCCACTTGGTGTCACCGAAACTGTCCCAATAGAAGCCCTGAAGCATCACGCCGTCATAGTTCGATGGCCAGCCTTGAGCATTAGAGTGCAAAGCAAAAAGTGAAGATAATAAAAGTGTGAAGAGTTTCTTGTTCATAATTGTTTGTTTTTTAGATTAAAATAAGAGTGTCTCAGACTATTGATAGTCTGCAATACAAACTATTGATAGTCTGTGATACAAACTAATGATAGTCTGTGGTACAAACTATTGATAGTCTGTTTGACCATATTCTACAGTAAAACATAATGCGCATTATCGACCCTGATATTCCGCATTATCGAGGTCAATAATGCGCATTAATGATTATTTTAGATAATATATTACTCTACAACAGCGAAGATATTGTTATTTGTCTTACGTGTTGGGAACAGCTTGATAGTGTTACCTACAGCAGAGAGATTAGCGCCGTCGAATGTAAGATTGTCTAACTCACCACCAAGGTTGATTGGCCAATCTTCATTGAATCGGAACTTCCATCCGTTAGATG
>JAGCWG010000506.1 GCA_017961965.1 Bacteroidaceae bacterium
AGATGCTCACGAAGTATCCATTGCATGAGGACAGAACACGTTATTTCCAGCACTTCAAGGGTGGCAAATATCGCTACATCCGCACAGCATTCGACTCGGAGACAACAGAGCGCATGGTCATCTATCAAGCACTCTATGGCGACCATCATTATTGGGTACGTCCCGAGAAGATGTTCTTCGAGAACATTGAGCGTGACGGACGCATATTCCCAAGATTTACGGAGGTGGACATCTTTGAAAATTAGCAACTTCCGAAATTCATCCATTATAATGGATAAAAATACCATTTTTTATGGTTTTATCCATTATAAAAGATAATTATTCAACTAACAATGTTAAAAACAACAGTTTATGAATATAGGAGATAAGATACCAGACGTTCTGGGTATTGACCAAGATGGTCGTGAGATAAAGAGTGCGGATTATAGAGGTCGTAAGTTGGTGTTGTACAGCTATCCAAAGGCTAATACGAGTGGATGTACGGCAGAGGCATGTTCGCTACAAGCACATAAGCAGGAATTGGAGGCATCTGGCTATTCCATCATTGGAGTAAGCAAGGACAAGCAAGCATCACAGAAGAAGTTTGCTGATACTCAAGGACTGGAATTCCCACTTATTGCCGATACCGACACTACCCTTCTCCAATCCCTCGGATGCTGGGGAGAGAAGGTTGCATGCGGACGCAAGACAATAGGCACGCTACGTACCACTTACCTCGTGAACGAAGACGGCATCATCGAGAAGATTTTCACACCAAAGGAAATCAAGACGAAGATTCATGCCGAACAGATTCTTGACTACATCAACTCTGTTAGCAAGTCATAAAAAGATAGATTCTAATCATGAAAAAGATTCTGACACCCATTCTTCTGCTTTCGGTTGCCAGCATGGCAACAGCACAGACCGTGAACTGGTACAAGACCACAAAGGATAGTAACTGGCAAGTGACTAAGACCCAACTGGCTTCCAAGGCAAAGTATAAACAACCAATAAACGAAGTTAAGGACCAAGGCACCACTTTCGAGGCGTTTGGCACCACATTCAACGAGTTGGACTTCCTTGCTCTTCAACGACTGACACCAGAGGCGCAGGACGACATCTACCGCCGCATGTTTGCACCTGACGGTGATCTTCGTCTTACACGTGGACGTGTGTCGATGAATGCCAATGACTATGCCAACGGTTGGTACTCATGCGACACGGTGGCTGGAGACTTCGATTTGCGACATTTCAACATCGAGAAGGACAAGCAAGTCATCATACCTATGATTCACCATGCCCAGAAATACCAGCCTAACCTCCGCTTATGGGTATCGCCATGGAGCCCTCCTGCATGGATGAAGATAAACAACGACTATCCTGTATTGAGCAGCCGTTTCAATCGTCAGCCAAAGGAAAAAGACTATCTTCTCTTTGGTGGAGGAAACGTTGACCCAGACGAGATGAAGCTCCTTGGCGAACGTATAGGTGTATATCCACGTCGTCTTGCCACGCAGGACTATTTCATTCAGGACGAGCGTTACCTCAAGGCTTATGCCAACATGTTCTGTAAGTTCATTGACCTTTATGCCTCAGAGGGAGCACCTATTGACATGGTAATGTATCAGAACGAAGCCTATTCCTACACTCCATATCCAGGATGCGCATGGACGGCAAACGGAACGATACGTTTCAACCACGACTATCTTGCTCCGACCCTGAAGGCAAAACATCCAGAGGTGAAGCTCTATCTTGGTACATTCAACACCAATCGTAGGGATTATGTAGAAAAGATTGTTGACAATCTGAAAGATGATGTCATTGGACTCGGTTTCCAATGGGAGGCACGCGAAAACCTCAGCTTCATGCGTCAACGCTATCCTAACCTGAAGCTAATATGTTCAGAGAGTGAATGTGGTAACGGCTCAATGGACTGGAATGCAGCAGAACACACATTCTTCCTCCTTTCCGACAATCTCGGTAACGGAGTAACGGAATACTACAACTGGAACTTCTGTCTTCAGGACAATGGAATAAGCCGTTGGGGCTGGACACAAAACGCCCTCATACAAGTTAATTCAAAGACCAACAAACATCGTCTCACACAGGAGTACTATGCGTTCATGCATTTCTCTCACTTCATATCCGAGGGTACACGTCTGCTTGGCTACAACAAGATCGGCAAAGGTGAACGAAATCGTAGCAACGACATATACGTGGTTCTGTTTCAGACAAAGGGCGGCAAACATATAGTCACAGCTTCCAACTTCACCAACACACCTCATAACATCAGCGTACCTATGGGCAAGAAGTTCCTTAACGTACAATTGCCCGCTCATTCGCTCAACACATTTGAAGAAATGTAGCGTGGACTTTCCAAACATACATAAAAACTATTGCGCCAGCAACCATCAATAGACATAGGCTATAAAAACATAGTCTATGTCTTTCGTTTATCTATAACATAATTCATATCTTTGCAACGTAATCAAAAAACGTTAATATGGAAAGTAGAAAAGAAATAGCAGCAGAAATGAAACGCTGCGGTACACATAATTGCACACAAGCTGTACTCTGCGCATACTGTGACTATACAGGCATGGATGTGGATACGATAAAGCACGTTGGCAACAGCTTCGCAGCAGGAATGGGCAACATGGAAGGTACGTGTGGAGCAATAGTAGGCGCTGGCATCATACTTGGTCTTGCCACAAAGGATAAGTCTAAGTCAGTAAAGGGTATGCGTCAGATAATGGACAAGTTCCAAGAGCGCAATGGCGCCACACAATGCAAACTGCTCAAAGGTGCAGGCACAGGTAAGGTTCTACGTGAGTGCCCACTCTGCGTTGCTGATGCATCAGAATTTCTTGAGGAACTATTGATACAGGAGGCATAAACTATGACTAAATATAAAGCTGAAAACGAAAAAGACCGCTGCGTAGCATGTGGAGTATGTGTCAAGGTATGCCCTAAGGATGCTATAAGCATATACAAGGGTTGCTATGCGGTGGTGGACGAGAATCTATGTATTGGTTGCGGCATTTGCGAAAACAACTGCCCTGCCGGAGTAATTCATAAGGTATTGAGATAACTCATTATGGCAAAAGAAAAAAAGAAAAAGTGGAGCGACTATCTATGGATTGTTTCTGCAACATATTTCACGCTTGGTTTCTTCAACATCGTATTTGCGTGGCTCGGTGTCATCTGTTTCATGATTCCTTTGTTGATGGCTATCTTCGGAGGTGGCAAGGGCTACTGCAACAACTATTGCGGACGCGGTCAACTGTTCCTACAGATTGGCAACACATTGGGATGGTCAAGCAAGAAGGTTGCACCACGATGGCTATCAAGCAAATGGTTTAGAAATGGATTTCTCATTTTCTTCATGTTCTTCTTCTTTCAGATGATATGGCTAACCGTTCAGGTGGCAAAAGGATTGGAGACTCTACATGAGACAATCCATCTGTTATGGACGTTCGATGTACCTTGGCATTGGGCATATCCCATGGAGATAGAACCTTGGAAAGCGCAGTTCGCCTTTGGACTCTATGGCATCATGCTTACATCATTGATAGTCGGCGTCATACTTACAGTCATCTATCGTCCACGTACATGGTGCGTATTCTGTCCTATGGGCAACATGACACAAATGATTAGTAAACTAAAAGTAAAGTAATTTGTAATTTTTTAAGTTTGTAAGTTTTTAAGTTTGTGAGTTCTTAAGTTTGTGAGTTTTTAAGTTCTTGCGGATTTGAGCCTTTGAACTCAAGAACTAACAGACAAAACTAAAAAAATTGTGATATGGAAAAGTTCAATGAAATTATTAACAGCAACCAGTTGACACTCGTTGACTTCTATGCTACATGGTGCGGTCCTTGCAAACATATGCACCCAGTTCTCGAACAACTCAAGAGTGATTTGGGCGATGCAATCCGAATCATCAAGATTGATGTGGATAAGAACGAAGATGTATCTGCCGCATACAGAATACAGTCTGTACCAACCCTCATGTTGTTCCGTAATGGTCAGGTTCTTTGGAGACAAAGCGGAGCTATGAGTTTGAATGACCTTAAAAACATTATCGATCAAACTCAAAAACTCACACTCTAATGAATCTACAACAACTTAGATACATTGTTGCCATCAACCGCTTTCGCAATTTTGCGAGAGCGGCTGAATCGTGTGACATATCACAACCAACGCTGAGTGCAATGCTCGTTAAGCTTGAAGAAGAACTTGACGTCAAGATATTTGAGCGTTCCAGCAAATCCGTCACTCCCACCACAGCTGGTAAAAAGATTATACTTCAAGCTGAGAAGGCTCTGATGGAGACCAACCGCATAAACGAGATAGTATCAGAGGATAAAGGCAGACTTGGCGGTTCGATGGTCATATCCGTGGGTCCGACCATTGCACCCTACATTCTACCTAAGTTCATCAAGCAATATCGTGAGGACTACCCTTCCGTAAATCTTACCATACAGGAGCTGAAGGCAAACTTTATGCTTGACGCCTTGCTACGTGGTGAGATAGATGCAGGAATAGCCATAAGCGACAACGTAAGGGACGGAATACTGGAGATACCTCTCTACACAGAGAAGTTCTATGTTTATCTTGCCGAAAGCTGTTGGCGTAAGCTTCCTGTGTTCAAGCCAGAAAACCTCGAACATGAGAACATGTGGATAATGAAAGAGGCACAATGTCTGCGCGATAGTGCTTTTTCATTCTGTAAGGCTCGTAGTAAAGGACATCACATATACGAGGCAGGCAGCATTGAGACACTCATCCGCATAGTTGATGAAAACGGAGGCTTTACCATCATTCCTGAAATGCACCTACCATTCCTCACGGACAAACAACGTGAAAACGTACGCAAAATTGATGGTGACTATCTGTCACAACGTCGTGTATCACTCTACATCAAGGATGACTATATACGCCAACGTATGCTCAATACCATCATTGACACCTTAAAGAGATATATGCCACAAGGAATGCTGAATGAAGGAATCATAAAGTACGGCATAAAGCTGTAACATCATTCATCATACGTTCCTATCTATAATAGTTTTACGACATTAAAATAGCGTTTATTAATAGTAAGTTTACTTTCAAATCCGTTTTTTTTCGTATATTTGCACCAAGCGAATAAATCTTCTTTTTGAAAGATGTGAAAAAACGCTTGACTAACCTATGTATTTCATTCATAAAACGACAAATCATACATCAATTATGGCAAGTAATGCAGATTTGGTACAATACATCGTTGACCAATGTTGTGATGCTGGCAACATAGAGGCAAAGAAGATGTTCGGTGATTACGGCATCTACTGCAACGGCAAGATTTTCGGGCTGATATGCGATAACCGTCTATTCATTAAACCAACAGAGGAAGGAAGAGCCATGCTTCGCAAAGAAGAATGCCTGCCGCCATACGAGGGGGCAAAAGACTATTTCTACATCGAGGACATCGACGACCGTGACTACCTTTCTACACTTGTACGCGAAACATACAAAGCTCTGCCTGAACCTAAAAAACGGAAATAGAAGTAATAGAAATATAGATACTTAAAACCTATTCAAAAAACATGAGAAATCTACTTTTAGCAACATCGCTGTTGTTCGCATCGCATGCAACAGCTCAGAAAACAAGCGTACCATCGCCTTGCGGACCCGTTCCAACTGTGAACCAACTGAAATGGCAGGACATGGAAATGTATGCTTTTATCCATTATTCTATGAACACCTATACAGATGAGGAATGGGGATATGGCAACGAAAAACTTGAACTGTTCAACCCTTCCAACCTCGACTGTAAGCAATGGGTCAAGGTATGCAAACAAGCAGGCATGAAGGGAATAATATTCACAGCAAAGCACCATTGCGGTTTCTGTATGTGGCCATCAAAGTACACGGAGTATTCTGTCAAGAACACGCCATGGAAGAATGGCAAGGGCGATGTGGTCAGGGAATTGGCTGATGCCTGTCATAAGGAAGGAATGAAATTCGCAGTTTATCTGTCACCTTGGGACAGAAACCACCCGGAATATGGCAAGCAAGCATACGTTGACTATTTCCGTAATCAGTTAAAGGAGCTTCTTACTGAATACGGCGATATATTCGAGG
>JAGCWG010000507.1 GCA_017961965.1 Bacteroidaceae bacterium
CTGGTGTTTTGTCTGCCTTTTGACCGAGAGCTTCATTGACTTGCTGTGCCGTCGGTCTCTTGTTAAGCTCTGACTTAACAACAGCAACAGATGGTGAGGCATCTGTTTCCCCACCACTGAGCGTGTTCTTGACGTTGTTTCCAAGTTCCTTGTTGTCTATACTCTCTTTAAGCGTCTTGCCGCTTGACGAGTCAACAACAACTTGCGAAGCTGGAATTAACGTAGGTTTACCATTCTTATCATATCCCATAGACTAAGAGTTTTGAGAGTCGTCAATTACTTCTACTTCGTAGTTCCTACCTGCTGACAATATGTAGTACGTATTGCCTGCTTCAAGAGTAAGGTCTGTATTGGCTGCTACAGATGTACTTTCTTCTGTTGGATTACCAGTAGTGTTATAGTACATTACTGCTACTGCCTTGACAGTAACGGTATCTTCGTCTGCATCATAGGTTACTGTGATACCACTTGTCTCAACGTATGGAACATTTGTAATGCTGTTGGATGCTTTGAAAGAGATTGTAGATGTGCTACTGATGATAGTGTTTGGTTCAAACGCTACATAGCTTCCATCATTTACCTTTATGTATATCTCATTTGCGTTCTCCGCTGATGCTGATGTAATCTTGATACCACCTTCCACAGCCTCTGTCTGGAACTCGATGTCTCCGATTTCGTTTGCTGCGAATACTGCTGTATAGGTTGCATCCACATTTCCTGCCTTGAATGTGTATGATGCGGATGTACTAACCTGTACTCCATTCTTCTCCCAACGAACGAAACGGTAATACTGGTTTGGTGTAGTGGTAATAATTACATCATCGCCAATCTCTATATTACCTCCTCCTGACACTATACCCTTGCTTGTATCACAAGTTACGTCAATATCGACACGACTACCAATGAATTGTGCTTGATATGTCACTCCATCTTGTTTTTCAGGGTCTATGAGTATTGTGCGTGTTGGAAGCGTGAAGCCATCATTCCAAGATGCAAACTGATAGCCCTCGTGACTGATAGCATGAAGCACAACGTACTCACCAATGTCTGCAAGATATGTATCAGCACCGTTATCTTCCGCATGAAGTCCATGTACAGAGACATGACCGTGAGAGAGGTTTGAACTCTCTCCTGCAATGAGTATCTTGCTTGTTGCTGGTTGCACACCTGCATCAATAATCTCATTTATCTTATTGACGATAGGATTAAGGTTTGCCGCACCAATGACCGTAGCACCATCAACAAAACTAATATTAAGTTTTTCTATTGCCATATATTTATAGTTATTAAATTATACCACTAACAGCAGTGCCACACACGGCAGCACCCGATACACTTGTGTCCTCACTAAAACTACCTCCACTTGTAACTCTCCGTATTGTCGTAAGACTTTCAAAACTGATTGACGCTATCAAGTCAGCAATATCTCGGAATCCTTCTGGAGTGTGAAAATCGACTCTGTCAATAAGAGTTTGCAGCACTTCAATAATCTTGTTGTACCTTGTCAAAAGATTTTGGAAGTTTGCGTTTACTGCCTGTGCATTTCTGTTAGCAGCAAGCACCAAGTTCTGCTCCATGGAGGGAGTAACTCTTGCCACCTTGTCAAGTCCATCCTGCACATTGTCGGTATCGCCAAGCATACTTGTTGCAGACGGAACGTACTCTGTATCTCTTGCCTTTGGAATATAGTCGATGGTTTGTAATAGACCGAAGTCTTGATAAATAGCATCACCTATATTCGTCTGACCTATAACCGTAGCATAAACAACATCTGTTTCACTGTCAAATCCCGGACCATACCGTAAACTGCCATTTAAGTAATGGACAGGAGTGTGGTCAATTATATTACCATCCTCGTCACAAGCAACAAGTACAAATCTTCCATTAGTAAAATCAAGTTTAAAATATGGAAAATCTTGCGAAGAGCATGAAAGACCTCGGACACTATTAGTTGTTATCGTGTCAAGGATTTCTTGTGTTACTGCGTCAATCTGTGTTCCATCATTTACCCCCCAAGATAATATAGGATGTTGCTCTGTCTCATGCCCTACACATCCGTATGTGTGCATATTGGATGATAGACAAAACAAGTCTCCTTGTTCTGCAACTTTAGGCAAAGTGTCAACCTTTCCTTTAGAACGATATCCAGCACCAAGGACAGAGCGAAGTTTATTCAAAGCCTCAGTAATTGCAGCCTGAGACATTGATGCTTCTGTATTGTTTCCTTCGTTCTGCAATACCGCTGTTAGACTTCTGCTTTCAAGCCATTCTTTTTTGCTTAATTTCGTGAAGCCGTTAAGGACAGCCATTTCGTATGCATCAAGTCCGTCGTAACCGTATGTAGCAACCTCTATCGACGTTTCAATAATGCCATCGTCTGTAGTTCCAGCAGTATCGCTTACTATAGCGAAAAGACTGCTAATATCAGCACGAGAAGTCTTGTCTGCATGTATCTCCATGCCATAAGGAACACGAATAGATGGCTTGCCGTTAAAGCCAAGTTCCTTTGTCCAAATGGCTTTAATGCCGTACACACCCATATCAAGTGTCGTAGGAGGATTGAACGTGATTGTGCCATTCTCTGCTGTTACAGACACTGGAATCATGTCGTGACTGGAAACAAGCCATACGAATAGTTTGGCACGATTAAAGTCTTCCCTGACCGTAGTCTTGCCTCGATATACAGTAATCCTCACCTCTATAGGTGGCACATTCTGATAATTATAATACAACATGTCCTTTGGTTTTATTTGCAAAGATATGCCATAACAAAATAATTCACACTTTATCCGTTTACACACAAAGAGGGCAGGTGTAAATCACCTGCCCTCTGCTTGTATTATTCGCTTAGTTCCTTAATGATGTCGTTGAATATTTCTTCGTCATTCTCGCCATCCATTCC
>JAGCWG010000508.1 GCA_017961965.1 Bacteroidaceae bacterium
ACGTTCATGAGGGCGAGGTTCTTGACATACTGAGAGAATGGAGTTACGAGACATGGGTAACCAACCTTTGGCCATACGTAAGCCACCTCATCGAAGAGCTTGATGAGAAGCTCGTCAGTAGTAAGCTCTGGCTGGTTGTTCTTTACCTTCCACTTGTTGAGTGACTTGAGGTTGTCCTCGAGGTCAGTCATGAGTGAACCCATCATACCGCCTGGGAGTCCTGGCTTAACGAGAAGTGAGTTGTTGATATGGTTGAGCTTTGGAATGTAGTAGCCGAGGAAGTCATCGCACATCTCCTGAATCTGAGTACGTACCTCCATGTAAGCTGCCATGTTGATTTCCTTTACCTTGAAACCTGCATCCTTCAACATCTCCTGAACGGCGATGATGTCGGCGTGTCCTGTACCCCAAGAGAGTGGAGACATACCTGTATCTACATAGTCACATCCTGCGTTACATACTTCGAGGATTGAAGCCATGTTGAAACCTGGACCTGCATGTGAGTGATACTGGATTACGATATCTTCCTTGTATGCCTTGATACCCTCAACAATCTTGCCAAGTGATACTGGACGGCCTATACCTGCCATATCCTTGAGACAGATTTCGTCTGCACCTGCATCGATGAATGTCTTGGCAAGGTTCACATAGTATTCAACAGTGTGGATAGGAGAGTGAGTGATACAGAGTGAAGCCTGAGCAATCATGCCTGCTTCCTTTGCATACTGGATTGATGGTATTACGTTGCGTGGGTCGTTGAGACCACAGAATATACGAGTGATGTCTGTGCCCTGAGCCTTCTTTACCTTGTAGAAGAGTTTACGGAGGTCCTTAGGACATGGGCTCATACGGAGACCGTTGAGTGCACGGTCGAGCATGTGTGTCTGTATGCCTGCCTCATGGAATGGTTTAGTCCATGCACGTACAGACTTGTTTGGGTTCTCGCCGTAGAGAAGGTTTACCTGCTCGAAACCTCCACCGTTAGTCTCTACACGGTCGAAACAACCCATCTTGATGATTGCTGGTGCTACTTTCACGAGTTGGTCAACACGTGGCTGATACTTTCCGGCACTCTGCCACATATCACGGAAGACCAATGAGAATTTTACTTCTTTTGCCATTTTCTATTCTGATGTTTTTTTGATTGTTCTACTTATAACTTAGTGATTTTTGTTGCGTGTCCCTTGCCGCCTGTAATCTGTGCGATGGTAGCATCGATTACAGCCTTGACTGTAGCATCTACCTGTTGAACGGCATTTGCTGCAGGTGCTATTTTCTTAGCGACAACCTCTTCTGGTGCGAACTTATTGACAAGTTTGATAAGTACAGTACCCAGAAAAATCACAATTAGCAGGATACAGAATACTGTAACCATACCAATAGCCATAAGCTGAAGAGCTTCGTTGATTAATGGATTCATTGTCTGATGTTTTATTAGTTGATTTATCTTTTTATCTTAAATGACGTTATTGAGTGATGATAAAAAAATCACTGAAACGACTGCAAATATAGTGTTTTTTCGGAAAACATTAAGTTTTTGCTGTCTATATTTATTCATTTTGAATTATTTTTTTGTAACTATATGGATATTTAGTCTTTCGGATGCGCTTATATTGTCTCTTTGACACAAAAAAGCCTCTGTCGTTGGCAATAATGTCAAAGACAGAGGTGAGTGTAAAATGTAATTTACCAATATCTTTTTGAATTAATGAATCATGTATTTATCAGGACACAATATATGTGAAAAATTCTTCGGCAACCCTTCGTGAACCCTTCGTGTCGGCTTCGTAAGCTCTACGTACTTTTGACAGGATTTATGAAGTATTGCTTCCAAATATGATACAAATATACAGGTATTATCTCTATTCAGTAAGTTCTAATCGTGTATTTTTATGTGATTTTTCAATAAATTTTTGATTGTATAGAAATCGTTACGAAGGAGTGTAATGTCGAGATTACAAAATAAGCGGAGACTGATGTCCCCGCTTATGATGCTATTTATTGTCTTAACTTGTTTGTTCTTACTTTGTGATAGGTTTGTACTTTGGTACAAGGGTCTTCATGAGTGCCCATGCAATAAGGTATGCTACGGCACAGTAGCAGAAGACAATCATATAGCCTGCAGGCTTTCCTTCCACTCCGAAGAATGTGAATGCGCTTCCCTGTTTCTCTGCGTAAGTGAAGAGCGAACCAGAACCGAGGTTGATAGCAAATGAACAGAGTCCTCCGAACATTGTACCGATACCAGTAATGGATGCAATGGCACTCTTAGGGAACATATCGCCAATGGTAGAATAGAGGTTGGCACTCCATGCCTGATGTCCAGCTCCAGCAAGTCCGATGATGATACAAGGGAACCATACTGATGTTGCAGCGAGTGGCTGAGCGAACATGGCGAAGATAGGGAAGAATGCGAAGATGAGCATTGCAAGCATACGACCTGAATATGGCTGCATTCCCTTCTTCTCTACGAAATACTTAGGGAGGTAACCGCCTCCGATAGAAACTATTGTGACAATTGCATAAAGTACAAAGATGAGTATCTGTCCCATTGTGTCAGATGATTTGTAGCCAAGCTCGGAGAAGTAGGCTGGTGCCCAGAAGAGGAAGAACCACCATACTCCGTCAGTGAGAAGCTTGCCAACGATGAATGCCCATGTCTGACGATATGTGAAGCACTGGAGGAATGAAATCTGAAGATTGTCGTTTGCCTGCTCCTGCTTTGGAGTTTCAGTTTTCTCTTCTTCTGCAGGAGCGTTGTTATCCTGCTGAATATATTCGAGTTCTTCCTTAGAAACGTATTTGCTCTCTGATGGCTTGTTGTAAAGTACTGCCCATAGAATTGCCCATACGAAGCCCACGGCACCAATGATGATGAATGCCATTTCCCATCCCATTGCCTTAGCAAGTACTGGGATAGTGAGTGGTGCAGCAAGTGCACCTACTGATGCTCCAGCATTGAAGATTGATGTGGCGAGTGCACGGTCTTTCTTTGGAAAGTATTCTGCTGTTACCTTAATGGCAGCAGGAAAATTGCCAGCCTCACCAGTTGCAAGAATCATACGGCATGAGAGGAAAAGCCATACCGAGATGGTTGAGATTGAGAGTGCAAGCTTAGAACCTGCTTCTACGGCTCGAAGTTCCTCGAGGGAGCCTATGCTTTCGATATTCATTGTGAGCCATCCGCATCCTGCATGGAGACATGCGCCGAGACTCCAGATGACGATTGCCCAGATGTAACCTTTCTTTGTACCCATCACGTCTATGAACTTACCTGCCAGAAGAGAAATGGCAGCATAGAAGATGGAGAATGCAGCTGTGATAACTCCATAGTCAGCATCTGTCCAATGGAAATCAACAGCGATAAAGTCTTTCCAAGTGAGTGAAAGAACCTGACGGTCCATGTAGTTTACTGTTGTTGCGAGGAACAACATTGCACAAATTATCCAGCGGTAATTTGTCATTTGTTTTGATTGGTTCATGTTAGTTGTTGGTATGTATTGTTTTGTTTTATGTTGCAAAGTTACAGAAAAAAGGTTTTTTTTCAAGTGTTACGGTGTTTTTATTTTCGTGTTTCCTCTATTTCTATGCCTGCGCCTTTGCAATCTGCGCCCATTGGTGGATTTTCCTTGATGATACGTAGCTTTATCTTTGTGACTGTTGGAAATGTGTGAAAGAGGGTAGTGATGATACGTCCTCCCACGTGCTCGAGCAGTTTGGATGGTGTTGCCATCTCCTTTTTTATTACATCGAACACGTCGGCATAGCTTACCGTACCTTCAAGTTCATCTGTTGCCATTGCTTGTGAGAAGTCCGTCTCCAGTTCTGCGCTTACAGTGAAATAAGCACCTATCTTGTTTTCCTGTGGCATTACGCCGTGGAAAGCATATATGCGAACGCTGTCAAGTATTATCTTCATTTGAGTTTTTAAGTTTTTGAATTTTTAGGTTTTTTATTTCTCGCTGGTGTGAGTTTTTTGTTTTTTTGAGTTCTTAAGTTTATGCGTGAAAACGTTTCTGAGTTATTTGGCTCGTGATTATTTATTAGTTCCAAGCATGTGTCCTTTCCGTGAAAACAAAAAA
>JAGCWG010000051.1 GCA_017961965.1 Bacteroidaceae bacterium
CGCTCTTGTACTCCAACAAAAATATTGTACGTTGATTCAACAAATATACTAAAGTACATCCACCAGTCAAATTCCTTGAACTATTGTTATACTCATTATATGTAAACCTATCGTATCCAAAAGTCACATTTGCCGAAACTTGCAAGCGTTTCCACAATGTCTTGTAAAAGTCAAGTCTAACGGAATACAGCTTGTAATCAGCATTAACATAGCTGCGTGACACATAGCCGTCATCCATCAATGAATAATAGTCCTGATGATTGTTCGGGCTGAACTGTACGGATGGAGTAAGTGTAAGACAGTTGAAGAAACGCAATCGTGCCGAAAGGTTATGCGTGTCCATTGGCTTCAGTTCTGGATTAGCGATGAACATGGACAGAGAGTCTGTACTATATGTCTGCATCCTCTGTGACAAAGAAGGATATGTAACACCACTATTGTACTGCAAGGTAATGTCAAGCTTGTTGCCTTCCTTATACATTAACCTCACATCAGGGAAGAATGAGAAATGTGACTCCCTACCTAAAGCAGATTCGTTATTTATCCATTCGCCAGCACCACCAAGGTAGAAACTGAACTTAGGAGACACCTTACATGAATAATATGCGAACAGTCTGTTACGATAGTCGCTTGTCTCATTCTGTCCGCTATCACGCAACTTGTCCTTTGCCTCTGCTTTTACCCAAGTAGTAGAATAGCCAAACTTAACAGATGACTTACCTATACTATATGTTGCATCTGCATTGTAACGCAAGTAATTCTTCTTAGATACGTAGCGTGACTCTGTCTCGAACAAATCCTGCTGGCTTACCATCGTATGACTATTGGCATTGTAGTAGTTGTAGTTCAAATCGCTATAAATCTTGAATTGCTCTCCAAGCTTACCATTATAGAACAACGAACCGACAAGATTGTCTATCTTGTCATCTTTATAAACATATTGAGTTTTGTCATAATAGGTAACACCCTGCTTACTGTACCACATATCATTAGCCATATCCAAACAACCATCGCCATTTGAGTATTTAATCTGTGCAGCCACCTGATGATTCTTTGATATGTCGTAGTCAAGACCTGCAAACACCCTGTGATTATTGTCTCTCTTCCTTATATTATCCTCGTCATCATCATGCCTTACCGTACCTGAGGATAAACGCTCTGGGTAAATGGTCGTGTTACCTTCATATAAATCGACCCTTTTCAATTCATAGTCATATCCGACATTCCATGAGACATTATTGCGTGTTTGGGTGAAATTTATGTTTGGTTCTTCCCTGAACAACCAATTCCATGTGTCAAGCTTATCCATCCTCGCCATAAGATTTTCACCTATAGCAAGGTCCATACCCACATAATCCTCGTAAAGCTTAAGGTCGATTACTGCCTCATAGTCTTCCGAGAGATAGCGTCCACTTGGATTGTTGATGACCTCGACAGACTTTATTCTCTTTGGATTGATGTCTTTGATATAGCTTTCAGGCTTCTCCATGCCATTAACCAACAGCAGAACATTCTCCTTGCCATTCACTCTTATCTTCGTATCATAAAAGCTATACATGATGTTTGGCAACTTACCAAGCATCTCACCGGCATTGAATGCACCC
>JAGCWG010000509.1 GCA_017961965.1 Bacteroidaceae bacterium
CACGATACTCTTTAGCGTCATCTGCCATTGAGATGTTACCATCACCATCAGCGCCTTCCAACTGCTTAGTACCAGGGAGTGCACTCCAATTACCATTACTGAATCGAATCTGGCAACCATACTCCTTCTTAGGATCAACTGTAAAGTGAACGATGAGTGTCTTTCCTGCCTTGACTGTTGACCAGTCGAAGCCTCCCCAAGCAAGAGCTTGGAATCCGTTAGCCCATCCACCTGCACTGTGGTTTCCTTCCCAGATTGTCTCTTCAAGTGAGATGTGCTCAACGAGAGAAATCTTGTTAAGGATGAACCAGGCACCGCAGATAACGAGTCCGCCATTTGCCTGCAATTCATCAATCATCTCCTGAGTGAGGACAAGGTGATATTCCTTAGCATCGTCTGCCATAGAGATGTTACCTTCACCATCTGCACCTTCCAACTGCTTAGTACCAGGGAGAGCACCCCAGCTACCGTTACCGAAACGAATCTGACAACCATACTCTTTGTCTGGATCAACTGTGAAGTTGATTACAAGTTCTGTTCCCGGAGTAACTGTTGACCAGTCGTAACCTCCCCATGCAAGTGCCTGGAATCCGTTAGCCCATCCTCCTGCACTGTGAAGACCCTGCCAGATGACTGTCTTTATTTCTGTGTTAGGGATGACATTGATAATGTATGTAATATCACCATTTGAAGATATCAGCTTGAACTTAGCACCAGCCTTTGCATTATCTGGAATAGCAATGATGAGTCGCTCACCCTGAAGGATGTGCTGAACCTTCTCGCCATTTACCTCTACAGATTGCAATACGTCTGGATTTGCAACCTTGATAGTGAGAGTCTCACCTGCATGGATTTCCTCTTCCTCTGTTGGGAGAGTCTTTGCGTAACAGAATACAGCTTCTGTAACATCGATAGATGCGAACTCAACAGTCATACCATTCTTGAGAGTGAGGGTAACGGCACCTGTCTTTGCCTCCATAGGAACTGTGACGTTGATAAGAGTCTCTGTTGCCTCTACCTCTACTGGTTCTGCACCTGTGAATGTAACACTCTTTACGAGGTCAAGGTCTTTACCTGTGATAGAGAGCGCACCACCTGCAGAAGCCTTGTTTGTAGAATATGCTGTGAATGTAGGCTTTACAAGTTCGTATGCTACAGTAGCAGACTCGCCGTTAGCCATGTTGAGAGTGATGTCACCTTCTGTTGCTGTCTCAGGAACCTTGACAACAATCTTAGTTTCCTCAGCTGTTACCTCTACGGCATCTGCATTAGGGAATGTTACAGACTTCACAAGGTCAAGGTCCTTACCTGTGATAGTAAGCTCAGTACCATTCTTTACAGGAGTAGGATTAACCTTGAGTTCAGAAGGCTTGACTGTAGTAAGCTTACCAACAGGAATCTCAACTGTTGAACGACATACGAGAACGATGTCACCAGATGGAGCTTCTGCTGGAAGAGTAAACGTAATAGTGTTGTTGTCCTCAGAAACTGTAAAGTCCTCAATTTTTACCACATTCTCACCTTCGCCTACCAATGCAGCAGCAACGAGGTTGAAGTACTCACCCTTGACTGTTACTGTTTCACCAGCCTTAGCAACGATAGTCTCATTTGCCTCAGCCTTAGCTGTACGTGGAGAAGCAAGGCTTGTGATTGTAGGAGTACCTACGTTGAGAGCCTCCTCTGTCATGATGATATTGTAAGATACATCTGTTGAAGCGTTCTCACTGTCAGAGATATCGAGGTCATAGAGACCGAGCTTTCCTGTCTTTGCTTCTTCTGGAACAACGACTGTAATGTGGTAGCGGTCGTGAGCCTTGAAATCCTTCTCTGACACAAACACACCATCAGCAAACTCAATCATGTGGATGAGGTTGAGATAGTCACCCTTGATTGTGAGTTCCTCACCCGGCATTGCAGAAGCAGGAGTGAAACCTTCAATCTCGATAGGCTCGCTATAAGCAAGCGGAGTGAGTGTCTTGATTGTCTGGTCTGTCTTTGTGACGAGAGTCACGATGCCCGGCTCAGGACCATCCTTTGGCACGGTTACACGAATCTCACTTGGAACACCAGACCTTACCACCTCAATGTTAGTGATAGGAGAGACACCAGGAATGAGAACCTGGTTTATCTGGTCAAGGTTACTACCTATGAAACGAACTGTACCTCCACGCATCACTGGACTTGGACCGAATACATTCAACTGTACGCCGCCTCCGTACTGACCAGTCTTGAGGTCATCGTCGCTGCATGATGTCAATGAAGTACCGATAAGTACAGTCATCAACACTGCAAATATATTTAAAAACTTCTTCATGCTATTTATTTATTTTTGTTTCGGAGTCCAAGGAGTAAAAGGGAATGCCCCGCTTTTACTCCTTTTGACTCCTCAAAAGTTACTTATTAGGTATCACACGAATATTATCAATTCGGATGATTGGATGACATTCCGTACCCTTCACGCCACCACCGCACACAAACATTGTGAAGCTTGCAAAGTCTTCTGGCTTGAGGTTGTAGTCAAGACCTGAACCGTCCCAGTTGAATGTGAATGATGAAGCGATAGGAATAGATACTGTTACCCACTTGCCACCTGTGTCGTATGAACCAGTCTCTGTCCATGGGCGATAGAGAGCACGTGGAAGGTCAAATCCGCCCTCTGCCTTAGTACGGAAGAAAGTATTGTTGGCAGCAGGATATCCACCGTTACCACTGATTGTAACGGCATTAGTACCAGCAAAGATAAGTTGCATTGCACCTGCGCACCATGGATAATCCTGAGGAATCTGCATCTCGAACTTGAGTGTCATGTTTGCAGCATCTGAGAAATCAACAAGGTTATTGAGCGCAATACCATCACCAGAAGTGAAGTTCTGAGGATCATCCCATGAACCACACCAATACTCGAATGAGAACTGTGAGTCATTCCATCCACCATCCTCATCAAGAAGACCACCGTCGCTACCATCACCAAGCTGGAGATAGTGATTACCATCGCGGAGTGAGTTCTCATCGGCAACGATAGCCATATTATGCCATCCGTGATTGCCAAGTCCTGTCTTGCCGTCGAACTCGAACATCATACCGCGTGTATCAAGGTAATGGAATACAGTCTCTGATGTTCCATAGATTGAAGTCACTGTGATAGGACCTTCTTCTGCACCGTCAGGCACAATACATGAGAGAGATGTGTAGTCGTCAGCAATAGACTTAATCTTTGCAGGAATCTTTGAACCGCCTGCACCTGTGAACTCGACTGTAAGAGGAACTCCTGGGTCGTCAATCATATACTGACCGTTGAGAACAATCTCATCGCCGATATTAGCATACTCACAAGACATTGAGTTTATGACTGGAGCATTAATAATCACCTTGAAATCGTATGTGACAGTATCATTGCCCTGCGTAATCATATAAATCTTGTTAGTCACATAATTTGGCACACTCTTTGGAACTGTTACAATAAGTGTGTTGTCTGTTATAAGACTTGTGTTAAGAATAGCCTCCTTATCATTAAAGAACATCTTAACGATAGAACGGAGATTATTACCTACTATGCAAAGCATATTTTCAGGATTTGCACTTGTCACAAACTGACCATTTGTATAGACAACATCCTCTGCATCCTTTGCTGACTTCACTTCCGTTGACAGACATCTGATGTAATCGACAGAAGGCAGTCCGTCTGCAATCTCGTACTTGTGAGGTTCATCCGAACAAGATGAAAGCCCTGCAAATGCGATGGAAGCAAACATTAAGCCATATAAATATTTTGTATATTTCATTTGTCTTATTTTATAAAAGATTAGTAAGAATAAGTGTTGCGGACATCTACGTGTTCTGCATCTGCTGTCAACGCAAGATTAGGATTGAATGCAACGTCATCAGCGTATGGAGGAATGATGAAGTACTCCTTTCCAGAGTCAGGCTCCTTCTTCATCAGCTTGCTGCACACAATCTTTGTATGAGTGTCGTCCTGATACTGAGTGTTGGCAGCCGCTGCATCCCAAGTACCTGTCTTGAAGTATGTCTCGTACAGAGGTGCGATGTTCCATATCTCCCAACGATCCTGTGCTTCAAGTTCCTTAACACAG
>JAGCWG010000510.1 GCA_017961965.1 Bacteroidaceae bacterium
CCCCGAAGGGTCTCATTCTTCACAATGCAAGTTATATCCTTTCCACAACGAGTTTGATGAGGTTGTCGATGGTATTCTTGTAACCTGTGTTTGCCTCCTTGATAAGGCGGTTGGCAATAACCATGCAGACGGTTGTGGCACGGTGTCCCTGAAGACGTGCAAGACCAGCAAGGGTAGAAGATTCCATCTCGAAGTTAGTGATGCGGTAGCCCTTGTACTCAAATGACTCCACCTTCTCGTTCTGCTTTGGGTCGGCAAGTGGAACACGAAGCTCACGTCCCTGTGGACCGAAGAATCCACCACATGCAATAGTAACACCCTTCACACAGTCGCCATCGCCACATATACGTGCTGTAAGCTCTGGGTTAGCATCAATAACGTAAGGAGCGCAGTTGAGAGGATTCCACTGCATGTGTGCCTTGAATGCCTCCTCAAAGGCAAGGTCGCACACCTCGTTACGTCCAGCGTAGAAATTGAGGAGACCGTCGAAACCGATGCTCTTCTCAGAGAGTACGAACGTACCCACAGGAGTATATGGCTGGAGACCGCCACAAGTACCTACACGTACAATCTCAAGTGAAGTAAGGCTATCCTTCTCCTCACGAGTGTTGAAGTCAATGTTCACGAGCGCATCAAGCTCATTCATCACAATATCTATATTGTCACAACCGATACCAGTAGAGACACAAGACACACGCTTGCCCTTGTATGTACCTGTGATGGTACGGAACTCACGGCTCTGTATGTCGCACTCGATGTTGTCAAAGTGTGAAGCCACGAGAGGCACACGACCTGGGTCGCCAACGAGTATAATCTTATGAGCTATCTGATCTGGACGTACATGAAGATGGAACACAGAGCCATCCTCATTTATGATAAGTTCTGATGGTGCAAAATACTTTTTCATATCTATTCTGTTTTTATTTTCAAGTTAAACATCATGTTCATTTTCGCTGACATCTTTTTAAGAACGAAAATTCCCTTTTTATATCCTAACAAGAATTATTCACACAAAACTCATTTTTTGTAAGCATAAATTATCATTAATTTGCCACGAATTTTCACAAATTAAATTTCATGATAATTCGTGGTCAATTCATGGTAATTCGTGTCAAAACATAAAATTCATAACGTATGATATAATTATCTTGAATATTCCAAGCCACATTTTCGTTTTTTCTCAAAAGCAAAGGTATATATTTTTTATGAGAATCATGCAACATTTTGTTCACATTTTATATGTATCGCTCTAGACGACACTCATAAACTATTGAGCTATGCGACAATTACGAGAGCTATAGGAAACAATTTTCTTGATTTTCGTTTCATAATATAAACCGAAGCCTTATCTTTGCACCTCGAAACAACATAAAACAAATTAAGATATGAACGAATACATCCACAAGGTGACATACTACGAGTGTGACCGCATGGGCATCACTCACCACTCCAACTACATCCGCTTCATGGAAGAAGCACGTGTCGATTTTCTTGACCGCATAGGCTACGGCTACGAAAAGATTGAGGCAGAGGGCATCGTGACACCTGTCATTGAGGTGAAGTGCCAGTACAAGAAGAGCACTACCTTTCAGGA
>JAGCWG010000511.1 GCA_017961965.1 Bacteroidaceae bacterium
GCTCTAAATCTTATAAATACATAATAATATGAAAAAACTATTCTTTATCGCAGCACTCGCACTCGGATGTGTGACTGCAAGCGCACAGAAGACTTTGTCACTCAGCACATATAGTGGCACAGACCTTCAGAAGTATGACAACAAGACAATGAACGTGTATGTATCACGTTACGTCTTCAAAGGATGGAACACAATCTCACTTCCTTTCAACGTATCTAAGGAACAGATAAACGAGGTATTCGGCAATGATTGTCGCCTTGAAAAACTCGCTGGTGTTGAAAACGACGGCATGGACATAAAGATGAATTTCGTGGATTGCAAGGAAGAAGGAATCAAGGCAAACGTACCTTACATTCTCCACTACACAGGCGAAAGTACTAATAAGTCATTCACAGTGGAGAACGCTACAATCCTCAACGCAGAGGCATCTGTAAGCTTCACAGTAGCCAACACAGGCGAGACAGTCACATTCGGGGCTGCACAGAAGCATCAGAGCGCAGAAGGACTCTACGGAATCCTCGCAAAGGACAATGCAGACGCAGCATTTGTCAATGTAGATAACACTTCAACAGGCTTCTACGCTACACGCTGCTTCATCAAGCTTTCAAGCGGTAACTCAACAATGCTCACAAGCAAGCACTTCACAGAGGGCGAGCTTACAAGCATAAACTCAGTAGTCAAGGCTAATGAGAAGGTCAATGTATATAATGTATCAGGTGTGGTAATTGCCAAGGATGCAACAGCCAATGACATCAACAATCTTGCTCCAGGCGTTTACGTAGTAAAGAGCAAGAAGATAATGGTAAAGTAATCCAATTACGAATAACTCACTACCATTTATAGTAAAAAAGAGGGAAAAATTCATCTAAATGATAAATTTTTCCCTCTTTTGCTTGCATATATCAATTATATGCTGTTACTTTGCAGTCGTTATGAGAAAGAATACATTCACATATTGGCGTTGGCATAGCTTAGGATTTCAAAAAATCGTAAGTCAGATGGTCATGCCACTATGCGAACAACATAATAGAAACATAAAAAGTAAAGCATAGAACAAAAGAACCTGTCGTACTTACGATAGGTTCTTTTCTTTTTTATCGCACACAGCCACAACAGAACAAAAATAAAACAAAAAAACAAAATAGACATGAAAAGTTATCAGGTAGATGAAAACGGCTTCTACGGAGAATACGGAGGTGCATACATCCCCGAGATTCTATACAAAACAGTAGAAGACCTCAAGAAAGCATACTTGCCAATCATCGAGAGCAAGGAATTCAAGGAAGAGTATCATGCACTCCTCAGAGATTATGTAGGACGTCCTTCACCACTCTACTATGCCAAGCGCATGAGCGAGAAATACGGATGCAAGCTCTATCTCAAGCGTGAAGACCTCAACCACACAGGTGCACACAAGATTAACAATGCACTTGGACAGATTCTCCTTGCCAAGAAGATGGGCAAGAAACGTATCATTGCCGAAACAGGTGCAGGACAGCATGGAGTGGCAACAGCAACAGCTTGTGCTCTCATGGACATGCCATGTACCGTATATCAGGGAGCACTCGATGTACAGCGCCAGCATGTCAATGTGGAGCGTATGAAGATGCTCGGAGCAACAGTTGTTCCTGTTGAGTCAGGAAACAAGACACTCAAGGATGCAACGAACGAGGCAATACGTGACTGGTGCTGTCATCCAGCAGACACATTCTATATAATAGGTTCAACGGTAGGACCACACCCTTATCCAGATATGGTAGCACGACTCCAGAGCGTGATATCAGAAGAGATAAAGTGGCAACTACAGGAGAAGATAGGACGTGACTATCCTGACTATCTCATGGCTTGTGTAGGTGGAGGAAGCAATGCAGCAGGAACTATCTACCACTATATAGATGACGAGAGAGTAAAGATAATACTTGGTGAGGCTGGCGGTCTCGGTGTAGATAGCGGACAGACGGCAGCATCCATGCAGGTAGGAACGACAGGTATCCTCCACGGTTCACGCATCAAGCTCATGCAGACAGAAGACGGCCAAATCATCGAGCCATACTCTATCTCAGCAGGACTTGACTACCCAGGCACAGGACCTATCCACTGTAACCTTTACTCAACAGGACGTGCACAGGTTCTCCCAGCCAATGACGACGAGGCACTCAGAGCAGCATTCGAACTTACACGCATGGAAGGAATCATTCCTGCACTCGAAAGTTCACACGCCCTTGCACTCCTCCCAAAGGTACAGAATCAGTTCACAAAGGATACTGTAGTGGTACTCACCGTAAGCGGACGCGGAGACAAGGACCTCGACACTTATCTCGCACACCAGAGTGAAATAAAACTATGAGGTTACTCATTACTAACTAAGAGATTATGTACAAATATCATACCGCATCAAAGAAAATACTGGGTGACCTCAATACACCTGTGAGCACCTACCTCAAGGTACGCGATGCCTATCCACAGAGCGCACTCATGGAGTCAAGCGACTACCATGGAGGTGAGAATTCAAAGTCGTTTATAGGACTTCACCCGATAGCAAGCATATCAATCGAACACGGTTTCGGAATAGCAAAATATCCAGACGGCAACATCGTCAAGAAAGAGATTACCAAGGAATACGGTTCGGCTCAGGTCATCAATGACTTCCTCCACTCTTTTGACATCTCTGGCGAAAACAGCAACTATTGCGGCCTCTATGGCTACACGTCATTCAACGCTGTACGCTACTTTGAGAATATCAACGTGAAGGACGAGACACAACTTGAAAATGATGCTCCCGACCTCCTTTATATCCTCTACAAGGACATCATCGTCTTTGACCACTTCCGCAATGAGATGATACTTATAGAACTTCTTTCCGAAGGCGAAGAAGACGACCTTGACCAGCTTGAACGTGACTGCAACAGTCGCGCATATCAGACATACGGATTCAAGCCAGTTGGCGACTTCTGGTCAACACTCACAGACGATGAGCATCGTGAGAACATCCGCAAGGGCATACAGCATTGTCTCCGTGGAGATGTGTTCCAGATTGTTCTTTCACGCCGTTTCAAGCAGAAATATGAAGGTGATGACTTCAAGCTCTACCGAGCACTCCGAAGCATCAACCCAAGCCCATATCTCTTCTACTTCGACTTCGGAGGATTCCGCATCTTTGGTTCAAGTCCTGAGACACATTGCCGCATAGATGGCAAGAAGGCTTATATCGACCCTATCGCAGGAACAACAAATCGTACAGGCGATGCAGAGCAGGACAGAAAGAATGCGCTCTATCTCCAGAATGACCCAAAGGAGAATGCAGAACACGTGATGCTCGTTGACCTTGCACGCAACGACCTCAGCCGCAACTGCCACAATGTTAAGGTTGATTTCTATAAGGACATGCAGTTCTACAGCCACGTCATCCACCTTGTTTCGAGAGTAAGCGGCGAACTTGACGAGAAAGCAGACCCTATACAGGCATTCATCGACACATTCCCAGCAGGAACTCTCAGCGGAGCACCAAAGGTACGTGCCATGCAGCTTATATCCGAATACGAGCCACATTGTCGAGGAGCATACGGCGGTTGCATAGGATTCATAGGATTCAACGGCAATCTCAATCAGGCAATAACAATCCGCACATTCGTGAGCCGTAACAACGAACTATGGTTCCAAGCTGGTGGCGGCATAGTGGCCAAGAGCGATGTAGAATATGAGCTTCAGGAAGTAAACAACAAGCTCGGTGCACTTCGCAAGGCAATAAGTATTGCAGAGAAAATATAATCCAACAACACAATTACTAAAAGTATAGACACATGAAAGTTGTAATAATAGACAATTACGATTCATTCACATACAACCTGAGTCACCTTGTCAAGGAACTCGGTGCAGAAGTAACTGTGTTTCGTAATGATATGTTCAAGCTTGAACAGTTGGAGTCATACGACAAGATAATCCTATCTCCTGGTCCTGGTATTCCTTGTGAGGCAGGACTTCTCCTCGACGTAATAAAATGTTACGCAGGCAAGAAACCAATCCTTGGCGTATGTCTCGGTCATCAAGCAATAGGCGAAAGTTTTGGAGGAAAACTCACCAATCTCAGTGAGGTGTATCATGGAGTTGCCACTCCTTGCACCATAACAAAGAAAGATTATCTCTTCGAGGGGCTTCCTGAGAAGATAGAGATAGGCAGATACCACTCATGGGTAGTTGACAACGACGGTTTCCCAGATTGTCTTGAGGTGACAAGTGTCAGCGATGAAGGCTACATAATGTCTCTCCGTCATAAGGAATATGACATTCGCGGCATCCAGTACCACCCAGAGTCAGTACTCACTCCTGACGGAAAGAAAATCATTGAAAACTGGCTGAGAAATTAAGAGTTAAGAATTAAGAGTTAGTTGTATTTATCAATAACTCATGGTTCTTAAAAGAACTCACAAAATTTTAAAACTCAAAAACATAAAAACTCAAAAACTTAAGAACTCAAAAACTTAAGAACCTAAGAACTCACAAACTCAAAAAAATCGATAAGATGAAGAAATATCTTTTGAAACTCATAGATGGTGAAACACTTTCACAGGAAGAAACTCACCAGATAATGCTTAATATTACAAAGGAGCAGTATAATGACCAGCAGATTGCCGCTCTTCTCATGGCAATACAGACACGTGGAGCTACTGTAGATGAGATTCTCGGCTTCCGTCAGGGACTTCTCGAAACAGGCAAATATATCAACTTTGAGGACTTTAACACTCTCGATATCGTAGGCACTGGAGGTGACGGAAAGAACACATTCAATATCTCCACATGTTCTGCCTTCGTAATTGCTGGTGCTGGCTACAAGGTAACAAAACACGGAAATGGCGGTAGCTCTTCAGTAAGTGGTGCAAGTAATGTGCTCATGGGACACGGAGTCAAGTTCACAGATGACGAGAACAAGCTTCGCAAATGTCTTGAAGAGGTAGGAATATGCTATTTCCACGCCCCACTCTTTGCTTACGGAATGAAGTTCGTAGGACCTACACGTAAGGCACTTGCCATCCCTACATGCTTCAATATCCTCGGCCCTCTCGTCAATCCTTGCCATCCAAAGAACTCACTCCACGGAACAGCCAACCAGAGTCAGTTGAGACTTTACACCAACATACACCAGCAGATTGGTGACAATTATGGAGTTATAACATCATACGATGGCTACGATGAGATTTCTCTCACATCAGGTTTCAAGATTTGTACCAACAACTTCGAGAAAGTCATCACTCCTGTTGACCTCGGTCTTAAGTACATAAATCAGGAAGACATCTATGGAGGAGAAACAGCAGAGGAAGCAATGAAGATATTTGACTCTGTACTCGAAGGTACAGCAACAGAGGCACAGAAGAGTGTAATCATCGCCAATGCTGCCTGCGGTATCAGTGTGATGGACAAGAACCTGAGCATCAACGATTCAGTAAATGTGGCTCGTGAATCACTCGAAAGCGGTAAAGCCCTCAACGTATTCAAGAAGTTCGTAGAGTTCAACTCCTAATTAACATGACCACATGGACATATTAGAAGAAATAGTAGCACACAAGAGAATTGAGGTTGAGAGACAGAAGGAGGTAATTGCCCCAAAGGCACTCTACCACGAAGTGGAGAACATGATTACTGACGGCACAGCTCATCAGATAATCTCCATGAAGACCTCACTCAGAAACTCAGATTCAGGTATCATCTCCGAGTTCAAGCGCAAGTCGCCATCTAAAGGATGGATAAAGGAAGAAGGACAACCAGAGATTATTCCTGCATCCTACTGCAAGAATGGAGCGTCTGCCATATCAATCCTCACAGACGAGAAGTATTTCGGAGGAAGACTCAAATTCATCAAGACAGCACGACCAATGGTCACCTGCCCTATCCTCCGCAAGGATTTTATCGTGGATGAGTACCAGTTGTTTCAGGCACGAGAGATAGGAGCTGATGCCGTACTTCTCATTGCTGCTGACCTCAAGAAGGACGAGTGCAAGACACTTGCAAAGACGGCTCATGAACTTGGGCTTGAGACACTCCTTGAGATTCATTCAGAGCACGAGCTTGACTATGTTGGAGACAATATAGACATGGTAGGCGTGAACAACAGGAATCTCGGTACTTTCCACACAGACGTACAGAACTCCTACCGTCTTGCATCAAAGCTTCCAAGTGACTTCGTACTCGTGAGCGAAAGCGGAATAAGCAATCCTGACACCGTGCGTGACCTCCGTAAGGCAGGTTTCCGAGGATTCCTCATCGGAGAAACATTCATGAAGACACCAGATCCCGGTGAATCACTCAAGGAATTCATAGCACAAGTAACACAACAGTAAGATATGATAATCAAGGTTTGTGGAATGCGAGAGGCAGAGAACATCAAGGATGTTGACAATATTGATGCTGTAAACTGGATGGGGTTCATCTTCTTTCCAAAAAGCAAGCGTCATGTCGATTCTCTGCCATCATATATGCCAAGAAACTCAAAGCGTGTAGGCGTCTTTGTCAATGCCGAGAAAGATGACATACTCACAAAATGTCATGAATATGGCTTTGACATCATACAGCTACATGGCAACGAGGATGCAGATTATTGCCAGTCACTCAGACATTTACTCGACAAGAGCATCAAGATAATCAAGATGATTCAAGTATCTGACAATACCGACATAAGGAGTGTCAGCATGTATGAGGATGTAGTGGATTATTTTCTCTTTGAGACAAAATGTCAGTCATACGGAGGTAGTGGCACGCAATTTGATTGGAATATATTGGAGCAGTATGAAGGTTCAAGACCTTTCCTCATTACGGGTGGCATAACGCCCGATGATGCAGAAAAAGTAAAGGCTTTCCATCATCCCATGTTTGCAGGCATAGACCTCAACTCCAAGTTCGAGACTTCGCCAGCATTCAAGAACGTAGAAGCAATCAAAGCATTCGTCGCAAACTTTTAGAAAGTGACTACAGAGGCAAGCAAATATCTGACATTATGTCAAAGTCTTTCGGACAAACATTTTCTTTTTGTCACTCAAGGTGTCAAGAAAAAATTAGGAAGGGTTAGCGAACCATTAGCGAAGGATTAGCGAAGGTTCAGCGAGTAACATAATGGAAGCATA
>JAGCWG010000512.1 GCA_017961965.1 Bacteroidaceae bacterium
CAATCCTTGCACCGCCTACTGCGCATCTTCAACGCCTAAAAACAATCGAGTAGGAGTCACTACACTCATTTATTTTATGCGCTGAACCTACATCATTAATCAATACAATCATTATAAAAATAATTTTGCACACCTACTTAAAAAACGAATGAACGGTGATTTAACGTTGTTCTATACCATTAAATCACCGTTCATCCCGTATTAAAGATTAACCGTGCGTGTACCGTCAGGCTGTTCCTCTATCGTCACCTTTACTGTTTCCTCTGGGAGAAGGTCTTCTATGAGTTCTGGCCACTCCATGAAGCAGACATTACCACTATACACATAGTCCTCGTAGCCAATGTCGAGTACTTCCTGCTCCTTCTTTATACGGTAGAAATCAAAGTGGAATATCTGTTCTCCATTACCGTCAAGATACTCATTGACTATGGCGAATGTAGGCGAGTTGATTACGTCCTGCACTCCCAGTTCCTCACACACAGCCTTGATAAAGGTTGTCTTACCAGCTCCCATCTTACCATAGAAGGCAAAAATCTTATTGTCTCCCATAGCATCCACAAACTGCCTTGCAGCTTCGTGGATGCTGTCTATACCTTTAATTGTTATTTCCATCACAAATATTTTATGACCTTCCCCCGACCCCTTCCTTTCAGGACGGGGAGTAGATACCTTATTGCTAATTGATAATTGATGTTATTGCTCCCTTGGTAACCTCTCCCTCCCCTTGAAAGGGGGAGGACTGGGGAGGGGGTCCATACCTTATCTCTTCTTCTTCATCACCACAAGTGGGATGAGCATTTCCTCCATACTTATTCCGCCATGCTGGAACGTGTTCTTGTAATAGCTTACATAATAGTTGTAGTTATTAGGATAAGCAAAGAAGTCATCGTTCTGTGCAAAGATATATGCCGTACTCAGGTTTGGCGAAGGGAGCAGAGCCGCTTTAGGTGCCTTCAACTCAAATACCTGTTTGGCATTGTACGACAGGTTCTTTCCAAGCTTATAACGCAAGTTGGTATTCGTGTTCTTGTCACCAATAACCTTGATAGGGTTATTCACACGTATGCTACCATGATCTGTAGTAATGATGACTTTGGCATCCGTACCAGCAATCTGCTTGAACAGTTCGCGCACTGGTGAGTTATGGAACCATGAAGCCGTGATGCTTCTGTACGCCTTCTCATCAGATGCAAGTTCACGCACCATGCGCGACTCCGTACGAGCGTGTGAGAGCATATCTATGAAGTTGATGACAATGACGTTGAGGTCATTGTTCAAGAGCGACTTGAACCTGTCAACCAACTTTTCCGAATCAGTAGAGTTGTTAAGCTTACTGTATGAGAAGCTGTTCTTCTTCCTGTATCTGTCAAACTGCGTCTGTATTAACGGACCCTCATTGAGGTTTTTGCCTTCCTCCTCATCTTCATCCACCCACAGATCCGGGAACATATCAGCTATCTGCTCTGGCATAAGACCCGAGAATATAGCATTGCGGGCATACTGAGTGGCTGTAGGGAGAATGGAAAGGTAAAGCTGCTCGTCAAACACAAAGTCATCTGACAGTTCCTTGCTTACCACACGCCACTGGTCATATCTGAAATTATCGAATACTATGAGGAACACTTTCTCCCCCTGAGCAAGTGACGGAAACACCGTTGTCTTGAATACGTCAGGCGACATCAGCGGACGACTGTCTGTGTCCTTCACCCAGTCGAGGTAATTCCTACGGATAAACTTAGCAAACTCTTGATTGGCTTCCGACTTCTGCATCTTCAGCATGTCAGACATCTCACCGTTTGTCTCGGCAAGTTCAAGCTCCCAAAACACAAGACGCTTATACACTTCCTTCCAGTCGTCAAGGGAGTAGGAGTCGTTGATTTGCATACCTATCTTGGAGAAGTTCTGCTGATAGCTCGAATTGACAGCCTCCGTCTCCAGTTCCTTCTTATGAAGGTGTTTCTTAAGCGTCATCAGTATCTGTGAAGGATTGACAGGTTTGATGAGATAGTCAGCAATCTTTGAGCCGATAGCCATATCCATCAGATTCTCCTCCTCACTCTTTGTCACCATGACCACAGGCATCGTAGGGCAGAGTTCCTTAATCTGTGACAATGTTTCGAGACCACTCAATCCAGGCATATTCTCATCAAGGATAACGAGGTCGAAAGCTCTCTCTCGACACATCTCAAGTGCGTCCTGACCATTTGATGCAGTCAGAACCTCATAGTCCTTTTTCTCAAGAAAGATGATGTGAGCTTTCAACAACTCAATCTCATCATCCACCCATAACACAGATCCGCTCATAGATAGATATTTTAAGTTCTGCCCACCATTCCCCAAAAGGGGACATCCATTCGGAACCAATGGCAAGGCTATATTGTTTTTGTCGTCTTTTTACGCCCCTGTGAGAGACTTGGGAGTTAATATTCATTTAGAACACTTCTCCTTCTTCGTCGTCATAATACTCGTCGTCGTCATATTCACCTTCTTCCTCATCCTGTCCCGGAAGGTCAGTAGCAGAGTCAAGCGAATCCTCATCCACTTGGAGATGTCCGATACGGTCAAAGTTCTCGTCATAGAACTGGAAGTAATCAGAGAAACTGAACTTACTCATCAGCATCTTCAGGTTCTCTTCTGATATTATGAAACATTTCAGTCCTTGCAGCTTGTACGACATCTCCTCGTCGTTCATCAGCCTGTGAAGATAGATATACGCTTCGTCATAGTTGTTGAATGTACGCACCTGAAGCATATCTATTCCGTCACCCTTGTCGAATGATATGTCGAAGTTGCGGATTGAGAACTTAGTGAAGTTATACTTCGCCATCTCAAACAACAACTGGTTCTCGTCTATGCTGTCTCGCTCGTATGCTATTGCAAATAGCCACTCGTTATTTTTTTCTTTACTAAAGAGAGAGTCGGTACTAAGGGAATCACCTTCTTCACCCGAACTGCGGCGACGTTCCCATATAGAGCCCATTTCAAACTTTCCGCTCGCAAGAAGTCGTCCTTCCTTCAATCCCTTCACATAAAGTCCTGCAAGCTCACTTACCGAACTCTTAGGATACTTCTCCACAATCTCCTTGAGCAATACCATGAAGTTGTCCCTATCACCTCTCTCAAGACGGCTTAACGCATCAATGAACATGAATCTTGGACGGTTGTCTCCATTAGGATATTCCTTGAGCGCAAGCTGATTGTTCTCTGCCACCGTGTTATAGTCGCCATTCACGAACGCATCATAAGCCACAGCATATATGGAATCCTCTATTTCCTTTCCATATATTCCCTTAAAGATGAAGTCAGGATCAGCTATAAGTTGAGCATGGGCATTATCCGGATATTCAGTTATGAGCTTCTGGCGATACTCCTCTGCCTTATCCGTCTGTCCAAGTCGTGAATACAACTGGAAAAGGTTGTAGTACATCTCATCATTCTGCTCAAAGTCAGGGAAGTCCTTCATTATTCGTTTGAATGTACGCTCTGCCAAAGGGAAGTTCTCCATCTCATCCTTATACACCACAGCTGAACCGAACAAACCTTCCACCAACGCCTTGTTTGACTCTTCCATCTGCTCTGGCGTGAAAGGTATGTCCTTCAAATAATATTCAGGACGGTGAGGGTCCTGCGCATACTCGTCAGCCTTCTCATCCTTCTTGTCCTTATCCGCATTCTTGGCATCCTTATCCACGGTAATGTCATCAGGGTCACCAAACTTGGCTGTACTATCATTGGCAAGCGAATCTGCATTTTCCGTCTCGTTGAAATCATCAAGGACGGTCTTATTGTTTCGTCGCCAGTCATCGGCAAGCTTACGCTTTCCCCACTTTCGAACGAACTCCTTCTTTCCTGCCTCTACAGCCGTAGGATTATAGAAATACCAGAGTGCTGTCTGACCGTTTCGGTTACCGACATTATTGTTGTTTCTGAAATTATTGTTATTGTTTGCTGACTTGTTACGGGCAAAAGTACTTGCGTCCTCAGAATCTATCTTAGCACGTTCCTCTTTCTTTTCCTTTTCCTTGAGTTCCTCTATCATCTTATTGATGACCTTCATCCTCTGTGCCTCATCCATCTTGGCAAGAGCCTGAAGACTATCCTGAAGCTCCACAGCCGTAGCATGAGGCAAGAGAGCATCAAGTATCTTTGAACGGTCATATATCTCATCATACTCATCCTTTTCCTTGTCAAAGAGGCTCAGAGCGTCAGAATAGCATTTCTGACACTTGACAAACTGCTCCTTCTCCCAATAGAGACGACCGAGATGCAAAAGTACAACACCCTTCTCAATACCATTGCGCGTACTCTTCTCCACACCGTCATTATATGCCCATATTGCCCTTGTGGTATCGCCTTGGCTGAGATATACATTACCAATGGCATAATACACTTGGTCAAGATAATCCTTGTTCTTCGAGTTCTTTGCCATTGCCCGCAGGTTGCGGATAATCTGCTTCACCTGCATTCCGTCAATACACTCCGTCCTGCGGATACGTGCATTGAACTCAAGTTCGTATGGCGGATTACGCTTGATTACCTTTGTGTAATACTTGTAAGCATTGGCATTATCTCCCACCTTATGCGACAACTGTCCAAGAAGAAAGTACATTCGTGTTTTCTCCAAAGAGCGTTTTTCTTTCTTTAAGGCTGCAAGAATATTAGGAATAGCCTCGGCATACTTCTGCTGGCGCATCATAAGGTCAGCATTGACCGAAGCCTTAATATGGTTGATGTTCTGCGGGAAACTGTCCCTCTGTGCTCTTAAAAGAAGGTCTTCTGCATCATAGAACCATTCAAGTTCTGCATAGCACTTCGCTTCCAGCATCCTTGCCTTTGCCACAATATCAGGGTTGGAGAAATAGATATTCTGCATATATGCAAAGGTTGATGCAGCTTCCATGTATTCACCTTTCCTAAACTGGCTTTCACCCATCAAGAACCATGCCTTGTAAAGAAATGGGTTATATTCCTTCTGGTTAAGCCAAATCTTGTCCTTCTGAGTCTTTGGCTTATTGTTCTTCCACTCTGGACGTGCCACTATACTGTGCTGCTTGATGGTCTTCTGGCACTTCTCAATAGCCCTGTCAAAGCTTGACGTTCCCATCTTAGCAGTAGCAGGATTGGTTGTCATGTAAAGCGGAATAATATCCGTGAAGTTATCCTTGTTCGACTGTTCCTGCGTAACAACACCCTCCAGATATGCCACTTGTCCATTGTAGTAAGTGTTATAATGTGCCTTTATTGCCTGCACACGACGTGTCATGGCAGTATTCTTCTTTGTTGAACACGCCACAAGTACACCAAGTACCACAAACGTCATTATCACTTTTACACAAGTACGCATATATTATATAAACGAAGAAGATGTCATTTTATTATGAGCCATTCACTTTAAAAACATTTATCCGAATGGCTATTACTCAGTACTAATTTCTAATTACTCATTACCAATTAGCCATTAAACCTGCGTTCTCCTACTATTAAAATAACTTCATCCTTTAGTTCATCAGGCAACTCAATGGAGCGAAGCTGAAGACTCCTGACCCATCCTGCCACCTCATCATCTTTCATGGTGTATAGTACCTCACGAAACTCGCTCACAGCACTATCATCATATTTATCAGAACTGACTCCGCGGTAACGGTCAAGTTCCTCGTCATTATAATACTCTACATCCTTGCTCACGGCAGCTAAGAGACTTTCCTTCTCACACACCTCATGTTGACCGCAACACTCAGAGTCAGCCTGATTTACCGTAGGCATCTCGGATATCTCACCGCTTTCGAGTTGCTTCTTTAGATTCTTCTCCCTTATGAATCCTGCTATAAGTGCAATGACTCCCAGAAGGACTATGGAAATAACAAGAATTATCATAATTCAAAACCTACTGACTTGAGGTCATCCCAGTATCTTGGATAAGACTTTGAAACCACCTCTGGGTTGTTAATATTGATAGTACCAAGAACAAGGGCGCATGGAGCAAATGCCATTGCCATTCTATGGTCTTCGTATGTATCTATTGCATCATCCGCCTCCACAGGACATCTTTCTCCGTCCCATATAAGCTCAGAGTCATTCCTGTCGGTAATGACATAACCAAGTTTTCGAAGCTCTGTCTTCAACGCCTCTATACGGTCCGTTTCCTTTATCTTGAGGCTCTGCAACCCCGTAAAGTGGAAAGGCACACCCAACATACAACAAGTGACAACAAATGTCTGTGCAAGGTCAGGCATCTCCACAAAGTCATAGTCAAATCTGTTGACCACATCACCACTCTTGCTTATCTTTACATCATTACCAATATGCTCAGTCTTCACTCCAAGCTTCTCAAACACCTTTGCACCACCAGCATCGCCCTGAAGACTCTCTGCAAACAATCCAGGAAGAATAATCTCGGCATCCGCATTCTTAGCAAGTGCAACCATCTGATACCAATAGCTTGCAGCACTCCAGTCGCTCTCCACAAAGTAATCACGCTTGACATAAGGAACAGGTTCCACAACAATAGAGTCATCAGATACCCATCCAGCCTTAGCACCAAACTCTTTCATCATTGAAAGCGTCATATTGATGTATGGACGACTGACAATATTATCCGTAAGCACAAGCTTGAGTCCCTTCTTCAGTACAGGACCAATCATAAGAAGAGCAGAAATATATTGTGAGCTGACATTTCCCGGCAAGGAAATCTCACCACCCTCAAGACTTGTGTTTCCAACGATACGGAGCGGAGGGAAACCATCCTTCTCCACATACTCCACATTAGCACCCAACAAACGAAGAGCATCCACAAGTACGCCAATAGGTCTATTCTTCATTCTCTCCGTACCAGTAATGACGTGAGTTCCTTCCATCACAGCAAGACGTGCAGAGGAAAAACGCATGGCAGTACCAGCAGCACCTATATCAACCGTCTTAGGACGTTCTGAGAGCCATTTAACCATAACCCTTGTGTCGTCACAATCCGAAAGATTCCGAGGATGACTGTCATTGCCAGCCAAGGAGTTAATCACAAGCGCACGGTTGCATATACTCTTTGACGAAGGAAGCACTACCTTCCCCTTTACATTATCTGGTGCCTTAACTATTATCATCGATGCAATATATTTTCTGCAAAGATTAGCAATTCTAAGTGAAAAGTGAAAAGTGATAAGTGAAAAATAAACCTAACAACCCATATTCCAAAGCATCATGTCCTAAGACGAATTATGAGTTGTGAGTTAAGAGTTATAAATTAAGAGTTAAGATTTAAGAACTAAGCGAAGCGGTCTCACTGACCGTTGGAAAGTAATTAAGATTTTACACAAGCCAAGCCCCCATGCGCCAGCCAATTCTGAATTCTGAATTTTGAATTTATAATTTTGAATTCTGAATGAGCCCTTGTCCCGGAGGATGCCCCCTTCGGGG
>JAGCWG010000513.1 GCA_017961965.1 Bacteroidaceae bacterium
AGGAAGTTATAAGCTATGTCGAGGTCACGGTCAAAGAGCCAGCACACAAGTCCGAGAGCAAACATGTTACGGCACTTGAGGATAGCCTTTACGTCCATACCAGAATCTGCAAGGCAGTCCTTGACCATCTGAGTGATAGGACAAGCGATGACACGGTCTGGGTCGATGCCAAGCTCACCAAGGTAATCCTCTGTTGCGAAGTTAGCCTTCTTGAGGTCAGCAGCACCGAAAGAGTCTGTATCAATAATGATGGCAGCACCTGGCTTAGCGTACTTGTACTGAGTCTTGAGTGCAGCTGCGTTCATAGCAACGAGCACGTCACACTTGTCACCAGGAGTATAAACCTGACCAGCACCAATGTGAACCTGGAAACCAGACACACCAGTAAGCGAACCTTGTGGGGCACGGATATCTGCTGGATAGTCAGGGAAATTACTGATACTGTTGCCTACAGTTGCTGAAACTGTAGAGAAGATGTTTCCGGCAAGCTGCATTCCGTCGCCAGAGTCACCTGAAAAGCGTACCGCTACGTCGGCAAGCTCTTTTACTTCCAAATTTTCTGCCATAAAATATTATATTGTTTTTGAAATCTCTTTACACATTTACTTATTGCGGGTGCAAAGTTCAGCAATTATTATCAAATAGCAAAATAAAACGCATATAAATTGCGATTTTTAAGCATTTGCCATACATTTTCTGTCAATTTGATAAAAAATCACCACGATTTAGTATCGTATTATTATCCTGTATTATTTCATACAGGAGTTAAAAGTTAACAATTAACAGTTAGAAGTTAAGTTTAGAAGTTAGGAGTTTCCATAAGCAACACCGCATACAAACTGCATTCAACTTTTAACTCTTAATTTTTAACTTTTAACTCTTGCATCAGGAAGAATGACTGATGCAAGTCAGGGTGTCACAATAAGCATCTTTGCAAATTCCCATATCACCATACCAGCAGTCGTGCTGACATTAAGCGAATGCTTTGTTCCAAACTGAGGAATCTCCAAGCATCCGTCAGAGGCATTGACCACATCCTGACGCACTCCCTTCACCTCATTACCCATAATGATAGCGTACTTTTGAGAATGAGAATTATCCAGATGGCTGCCCCCCTCGGGGGTTAGGGGGCTCAAATTCTGCAACTTTGTGCTTCCTTCGCATTGCTCGATGCTATACACGAAATAGCCGCGTGCCTTGAGCTCATTGACAGCCTCCATGGTATCCTTGAAGTAACGCCACTCCACGGTATCCTCTGCACCGAGAGCCGTCTTGTGAATCTCAGGATGAGGTGGCTGAGCTGTTATGCCACAGAGATATATAGCCTCAACACGGAAAGCGTCGGAAGTGCGGAACACGCTTCCAACATTATACATCGACCTTACATCGTCAAGTACCACAACGAGCGGCATCTTCTCGGACTGCTTGAACTCCTCAACGTTCATTCGTCCCATCTCTGTTATCTTCAGCTTTCTCATAATAGATGCAAAGTTAGTATTTAATTAGCATAATAGAATGTAATTGGTATTAAAATATGCTTTTAAAAGCAAAATACTTAACATATTAAGATTTTATAACACTCGTATAATTGCTTAATTCGTCAAAAAAAAATACCTTTGCCCCATAAATTTTATTCCTTTGAAGGAGTAACTACCAACAAAATATTGTATGAAGAATTTTTTTCATGTGATGGGCAAATACTTTGCCAACTACAAAAAGTATATCGTAGGTGCCCTGATAGTCAATATCCTTTCGGCTATTCTTAATGTTGTTTCATTTACAGCAATCATTCCTATTCTCCAGATTCTCTTTCAAGTAGATACAAAGGTGTATGAATATATACTTTGGGGAGAAGGCGACATCAAGGACACGTTGATGAACAACATATACTACTATTCACAGGTGTTGATTGGCATGTATGGACCTGCCACTACTATGCTGTTACTTGGTGTGGTACTCTCTTTCCTCACCCTTCTCAAGACGGGTGCATACTTCGGAGGTTCTGCCATCATAATGCCTCTCCGAACAGGTATTGTGCGCGACATCCGTTCAGACATCTATCACAAGATTCTCAGCCTTCCCCTCTCTTTCTTCTCAGAGGAGCGCAAGGGTGACATACTCACGCGTGTCACAACAGATGTGAACGAGATAGACGGAAGCATTACCAACTCGCTTGACACACTCATCAAGAACCCTATACTCATAACCGTGTATATAGGAACACTCGCCTATATCAGTTGGCAACTCACACTCTTCACCCTCCTTGTAGTACCAATACTTGCCTTTGCCATCGGTAGGATTGGTAAGTCACTCAAGGCAAACAGTATTCTTCAGCAGTCAAAGCTCTCTGACTCCATCAGCCAGATAGAGGAGACACTTGGAGGCTTACGCATCATCAAGGCTTTCATAGCAGAACAGAAGATGCAGGACAGATTTGACAAGGTAAACAACGAGTTCCGCGATATAGCCAACAGAGTGGCTATACGTCAATCAGCGGCACACCCAGTTAGTGAGTTTCTCGGTACTGTGATGATTGTCATCGTCCTTTGGTTCGGAGGCTATCTTATCTTTTCTGGTAGCTCAAATATCGATGCAGGTATGTTTATCTACTACCTCATACTGCTCTACACCACCCTTCAGCCACTCAAGGATATTTCCAAGGCAGGATATGCCGTACAGAAAGGTCTTGCAAGTATGGAACGTGTCAACAAGATACTCTCTGCCGAGAACAATATCAAGGAGGTTGCCACACCAAAGATGATAGATGGTCTTAATAATACTATCGAGTTGAAGAACGTATGTTTCAAGTATGAAGGCAGCGACCGTGAGGTGCTTCACGATATCAATATTACAGTAAAGAAGGGACAGACGGTTGCACTCGTAGGCCAGTCAGGCTCAGGAAAGAGTACGCTCGTTGACCTTGTGCCACGATACCACGACATTACAGGGGGTGAACTCCTCATAGACGGAATAAACGTAAAAGAACTCTCCATCCGTTCCCTACGTTCCCTTATCGGTAACGTGAACCAGGAGGCAATCCTTTTCAACGATACGGTATTCAATAATATCGCCTTCGGTGTAGAAAATGCTACACAGGAACAGGTGGAGGCTGCAGCACGCATAGCTAACGCCCACGACTTCATCATGGAGATGGAGAATGGCTACCAGACAAACGTGGGTGACCGTGGTTGCCGTCTCTCAGGTGGTCAGCGTCAGCGCATAAGTATAGCACGTGCCATCCTCAAGAATCCTCCTATCCTCATCCTCGACGAGGCTACAAGTGCACTCGACACAGAGAGCGAACGACTTGTACAGGACGCACTCGAGAAACTCATGACTTCCCGTACAACCATCGCCATTGCCCACCGTCTCTCTACCATCAAGCATGCCGACATCATCTACGTGCTCCACGAAGGCAAGATAGTAGAACAAGGCACTCACGAGGAACTTATCGCCAAAGGCGGCTACTACAAGAAGCTTAACGATATGCAAAGTCTGTAGGCATGTTCTATTAATAAATAAATTCTTTTTGAATTATCTTTGCCTCTTTGTAGAACCTGCCTGTAAAAAGACACGTAAAATACAAAACGAGAAAAAGCGTGAAGGACAATGATTCCTTCACGCTTTTTTCATTTTATCTCCGTCTCCGTTGATACTCCGAAGTGACTCCGATGATACTCCGTTATATGTTCGTATCAACTCCATCACATCCTCATCGCATCTCCACCAAATGTCCACCGAAACGGTGGACATTCGGTGGACATTCGGTGGAGATGCGGTGGACATTCTACGAAGGAAGAACGGAGTGAGAACGAACTCACAACGGAGGCAGAGCGAAGAATTTTCGTAGGAACAGCTCTAAGCAGTTAGACACACAAAAAATGCAGAATTGACACTGACGTGAATCATCGTTAACGTTTTAGTGTTTAGTTTACAGAGGGGAAAAATGGTAATAATGAAATGTTTGCATTCCATTTTATTCTGTTTATGGTGTTTTTTTGCCAATATACACATTATATATATCACCTTTAGGCAGAAAAGAATAATATTATAAAAAAATGTCGTACCTTTGCAACGGTTTATTTTATGGCAGAACCCAAATGGGGTAATGCCTTTTGGAAATTTAAGATAAGAAAAGAATTTGAAAACGTTTGAAGAATTGGGTGTTTCAGGCGAAATACTCAAAGCAATTACGGAGATGGGCTACGAGAATCCGACGCCCGTACAAGAGGAAGTGATTCCTTATCTCCTCGGAAACAACAATGATGTCGTTGCGCTTGCCCAGACAGGTACTGGTAAGACAGCAGCTTACGGCCTGCCGGTATTGCAGAAGATTGATACCAAGGTTCAGGATGTACAGGCCGTTATACTTTCACCAACTCGTGAACTTTGTCTTCAGATTGCAGATGATCTGAAGGAATATTCAAAATACATCGACGGGCTTCATGTGCTTGCAGTATATGGTGGTGCAAGCATAGAACCTCAGATACGTCAGCTGAAGCGCGGAGTGCAGGTTATTGTTGCCACTCCTGGTCGTCTCGTTGACCTTATTGAGCGTGGTGTTGCCAAGCTCAATGGCGTAAAGAATGTGGTGCTTGATGAGGCTGACGAGATGCTCAACATGGGCTTCACAGACAGCATCAATGCCATCTTCGAGAGTGTGCCTACTGACCGTAACACACTCCTCTTCTCTGCTACATTCAGCAAGGAGATTGAGCGCATTAGCAAGAACTACCTCCACGATGCTAAGGAGGTGGTAGTGGGCAGCCGTAATGAGGGTGCCGAGAAGGTGAACCACATCTACTATCTCGTTCATGCCAAGGATAAGTACAACGCCCTCAAGCGTGTGGCTGACTACTATCCTGAGATATATGCCATCATCTTCTGCCGTACACGTATGGAGACTCAGGAGATTGCTGACAAGCTCATACAGGACGGATATAATGCAGAGGCTCTCCATGGTGAACTTTCACAGGCTCAGCGTGACCTCACTATGCAGAAGTTCCGCCAGCACAGGGTGCAGCTCCTTGTGGCTACTGATGTGGCTGCTCGTGGTCTTGATGTTGACAACCTTACTCATGCTATCAACTATGGTCTTCCTGACGACATAGAGAGCTACACTCACCGAAGTGGACCTACTGGTCGTGCAGGTAAGGCAGGTACAAGTATATGTATCATCCACGTAAGGGAGAAGGCTAAGGTACGTGCCATAGAGAATCAGATACAGAAGAAGTTCGTGCCAGGAGTGCTCCCTACGGGTCAGGAGATTTGTGCAAAGCAGTTGTACAAGGTAATAGACGATATCGAGAAGGTAGAGATAAACGAGGAAGAGATTGCTCCGTTCATTCCAGAGATATTCCGTAAGTTCGACCTTATGGAGAAGGAAGATGTCATCAAGCGTATGGTGTCAATGGAGTTCAACAAGTTCCTCGAATACTATAAGAATGCTCCTGAGATTGAGGTGCCTACAGGTCGTGGACGTGAGGACAACGGCGAGAGAGGCGGCAAACGCTCAAGGGGTGACAGGGGCGCAAGAACGGCTGAGGCTGGCTATGCACGTCTGTTCATCAACCTCGGTAAGAAGGACGGTATCAATCCTCGTGCCTTCATGGGATTTGTCAATCGTGTGACTAACGGTACTAAGCTCGACCTCGGACGTATTGACCTCATGACCAACTTCTCATTCTTTGAGGTTCCTGAGGCACAGGCAAAGACAGCAATATCACTCCTTGCAGGTCAGGAGTATGACGGACGCAAGGTAAATGTAGAGCTTACTGACGGCTAGGATTCAGGTAAGGGTTCAAGAGGCGGTCGAGGCAGCAGAAGTGCAAAGTCACAGGACTTCAAGGGCGGACGTGGCTCACGTGACGAACGTGGCTCAAGGAAGGACAAGGGTGACAACCGTGGCAAGCGTGGTGCTGACCGTTTCAAGTCAGTTCGCTCAGAGCACTCAAAGCCTAACTCAGGCAAGCCAAGTCGTGAGGAACGTGGTTACACATCCAAGCGTGGTCCTAAGGGAGTGGCTGAATGGGCAAAGTTCTTTGAGGGCCAGGTAGAGAGTCAGTCATTCTATGGCGAAGTAGCAAAGAAGAGTAAGAAGAAATGACAAGTCCTGTAGCAATATTTGTCTATAACCGTCTGGATAATACACAGAAGACGCTGGAGTGTCTCTTGGCAAACACATTGGCAAGAGAGACGGATGTGTTCGTGTTTTCGGACGGAGGCAAATCATTGGCTGACGGTACTCCCGACACCAAGTCGTGGGACGCCGTAAACAGAGTAAGGGCTTATCTTCGCAATAAAAAGCAAGAGGTGGACAAAGCACGTTCATTCAATAGTTTCACCATTGTGGAGCGTGAGAAAAACATCTATCTCGAAGCAAACATAACAACAGGTATTCGGCAGGTCTTCGAGCATTATGACAGGGTCATAGTGCTCGAAGATGACATTTGTACCTCACCCTATTATCTGAAGTACATGAACGAGGCTTTCGATATGTACAAGGATGTGGAGAAGGTAATGCACGTATCTGGTTTTACCAATCTTAGCCTTACGGATAGGGAGTATTACTTCACTCCTCACATGTCGGGATGGGGTTGGGGTACATGGCGTGACAGATGGCAGAAATACTTTGTGCATTACGAGAGCAGACAACAGGCTCTTGAGGGCATGAGCGAGGCTGACAAAGATGCCATGCAGTATGGAGGAGTGTTCCCATGCCTTAAAAGTCTTGACAAAAGCCCAATCCCCTGGGATATCTGTTGGGAGATGGCAATCTACAAGGCTGGAGGACTATGCCTTACTCCAGGACGTACACTTGTGAGGAACATAGGACTGAAAAATGGAACGCATTTCCGCTCGTTCGACATCCTCCAATGGTACGAATTTGACCGCGAACCATCATGCACTCCAATATTGCTTATTAAAAATTCTGCTCCCGAAAAGAATGAGGAGACAGAGGCACTTTTTTCAGAAGCAATAAAAGATTGGGGTATAATCTACAC
>JAGCWG010000052.1 GCA_017961965.1 Bacteroidaceae bacterium
CGATGTAAGCCTTGTAAGCCTCGTCGGTCTCCTGCTTCTGCAAGCGGTAGAACGCATTCTTGAGGATGTCGAGGTCCTGTCGTGCTACTTCCTCTCCTGTCTCGAGAATCTTGTCGAGGCGTGCGAGAACTTCTTCTTTGCTCTGGATAGGAGCAGTTGTTGTCTTCACTTCTTCTGCTGGAGTCTCTACTGGCTCAACTGCAGGATTCTGAATGTCAGTCATTAGCTTTGTAATTTAGTGTATTGTTGTTTTTACTTTCGCAATTTTTAGGCCCCCTGCCCCCGAACTTAGTTGGGGAATGTGGGGCTATTATAGGAACTGTATCGTATAGACATATACTACGGCTGCCGGGAATGCGAGGATGCTGCTGTCAAAGCGGTCGAGCATGCCTCCGTGACCTGGGAGTATGTGTCCTGAGTCCTTGATGCCGAGCTTGCGCTTGAGCATTGACTCTACAAGGTCGCCCCATGTACCGAAGATGACCACCGTGGCTGCGAGGCCTGCCCATTTGATGTAGCTGACGTCGCCGAGTGCACCGGTAGGGTCATAACATGCGATGAGCTGGCTTGCGAGGATGGCGATGATGCCGCCTCCTATGCTGCCTTCCCATGACTTGGCTGGCGATATGCGTGGAAACAGTTTATGCTTTCCGAGGAGAGAACCGACACAGTATGCTCCTGCATCGTTGCACCATAGGAATATGAATACGCTGAGTACAAGAACGGGATTGTAAACTGACTCGTACTCTCCGTAACCCATTGGTACTGCAATGAAAGCAAGTGCGTTGATGCTGGCAAATGGTATTGCCACGTACATCTGGCACATCATAGCGAAAGCCCAATTGTAGATGCTGTTCTTGTTGTCGAAGTACAGCTCACTCACCATCAGGTAGATGATGCTCACAAGGTAGGGTATGAAAGCTTCCGAACCTGCCATATTGAGATTGTATCCCATCACAGCGAGAAACAAGTAAACGCATGAGATGGTCGTTATGAGCTTATTGACCTGCAGGTCTGCATGTCGGTTGACTATCGTGCAGAACTCCCAGGCCGTCATTGCGGTAATTGCTCCGAAGAGCACGGCATACGCAAGCGGATGCCAGAGTATGCATCCCACAAGCACAACAACAAATACTATGCTCGTGAGGGTGCGCGTTATGAAATTCTTCTTTTTATCTGTCATTTTCTTGAGTTTTTGGGTTTGTAAGTTTTTGAGTTTTTAAGTTCTGGATATCAAACGTCAGTGTTTAGTGTCAAACCTAATGACCTCATAACCTTACAACCTTCTAACCTTATTTATTCTTTTCTTCTTCCTTCTTCTCCTCGTTGTTGCTGTTGTCATTCTTTTCTTCCTCGGCTTTCTTTGCCTTGGCTACTATGGCATCAACAGCCTTCTGGCGGATAAGTTCCTCCATCTCACTCTTTGTGTCAGATGTGTCGCCGTCAGCTGCCTTGCGTCGCTTCTCCTCCTCATCGTTGAGGGCAAGAATCTCCTCTGTGCGTGAAGTGAACGGACGCTTGCCGAAGATGCGCTCAACGTCCTCTGCAAGGATGACCTCCTTGTCAATGAGGAGCTGTGCAAGCTCTGCATGACCTTCCTTGTGTTCAAGGAGTACCTGCTTGGCACGTGCATACTGCTGTGCAATGAGGTCGCGCACCTCTTCGTCGATAATCTGTGCCGTGTGCTCAGAGTAAGGCTTTGTGAACTGTTCCTCGTTGCTGTAGTAGCAGAGGTTAGGAAGTTTGTCGCCCATACCTGCGTAGGCAATCATGCCGTAAGCACGCTTTGTCACACTCTCAAGGTCATTCATGGCACCTGATGAGATACGTCCGATGAAGAGTTCCTCAGCAGCACGTCCACCGAGTGTGGCACATATCTCGTCGAGCATCTCCTCCTTAGTGGTAATCTGACGTTCCTCTGGCATGTACCATGCAGCACCGAGAGCCTGTCCACGTGGCACGATTGTGACTTTGACGAGTGGGTTGGCGTACTCGAGGAACCATGATATAGTTGCGTGACCTGCCTCGTGAAGTGCTATTGCACGCTTCTCGCTTGCAGTCAGGAGCTTTGTCTTCTTTTCCAATCCGCCGATGATACGGTCAACGGCATCAAGGAAGCTCTGGCGGTCAACCCATTCCTGATTGCGTCGTGCAGATATGAGTGCTGCCTCGTTACATACGTTGGCGATGTCGGCACCTGAGAATCCAGGAGTCTGGCGTGCAAGCATGTCGAGGTCAACTGTCTCGTCAATCTTGATAGGACGGAGGTGTACCATGAAGATTTCCTTACGCTCGTTGAGGTCAGGAAGGTCAACGTGAATCTGACGGTCAAAGCGCCCTGCACGGAGGAGTGCCTTGTCAAGAATCTCAGCACGGTTGGTTGCAGCAAGGATGATGATACCGCTGTTTGTGCCGAATCCGTCCATCTCTGTGAGCAACTGGTTGAGGGTGCTCTCACGCTCGTCGTTACCGCCTATTGACACCGACTTGCTTCGTGCACGTCCTATGGCGTCAATCTCGTCTATGAACACGATACATGGTGCCTTTGCCTTAGCCTGCTGGAAGAGGTCGCGCACACGGCTTGCACCTACTCCCACGAACATCTCCACGAACTCTGAACCTGAAAGGCTGAAGAATGGTACGCCTGCCTCGCCTGCTACTGCCTTGGCAAGGAGTGTCTTACCTGTTCCCGGAGGACCTACGAGGAGTGCTCCCTTAGGAATCTTACCTCCGAGGTCTGTGTATTTCTTAGGGTTCTTGAGGAACTCTACGATTTCCTGTACTTCCTGCTTTGCACCTGTCTGACCTGCTACGTCCTTGAACGTAACCTTGTCCTTGTCGCCATTCTCACCCTCGATGAGTTGTGCCTTCGACTTGCCTACGCTGAAGATGCCTCCTGCACCACCAAACATGCCGCCACCGCCCATACGACGGAATATGAAGAGCCATATACCTATTATAATAAGTATTGGGGCAAAGTTGATGATAAGATTCCAGAAGAACTCCTCCTGCTGCTCATAGCCGATATTGCCTGTGAAATGGCCTTCTTCCTTCTGCTTGTTGAGGTATTCCTCCACAAGGGTGATTGAACCTATCTCCACGTGTACGGCACGAGGTGCGGATGTAGTGTTCTTGTTGCCGAACACCTCACGGTCGTGAGCCGGTTTGATGTACATATTGAGAGTGAGGTCGCTCTTGCTGATCATGATGTCGCTTGCGAATCCCTTCTCAACGTATTCCTTGAAGTGAGTGTAATCTATGTTCTTTGTTACGTTTGACTCTTTTCTTGTGAAGAACATCACGACAATGCCGGCGATGAGTATCACATAGAGCCAGGTGAAGTTGAAGCGTGGCTTAGGCGTCTTGTCGCCCCCTTGCTGCTCCATCTTCTCCTTATTCTTTTCTTCGGAGTCGCGCTGTAGTTGCTGCATCTCCTCGTTCATTTCCTTTTTATCCATCAATCTTTTTAATCAAGGTTTGGTATTTCTTCTATCTTAGCATCCTCCCAGAGTCCCTCAAGGTCGTAGTATTCGCGGGCATCTGGCACGAAGATGTGAACAGCCACCTCTGAGTAGTCGAGAGCCACCCAGATATTGTTAAGCGTTCCGTCTGTGGCAGTTGGCTTTGCTCCAGCCTTCTTGCGTGCAAACTCCTTTACGGAGTCAGTTATTGCTGCAACCTGAGTTGGTGAGTTGCCTTCGCAGATAATGAGATAGTTTGTTAATGTATCGTAAATCTCAGAGAGGTCAACCACTACAATGTTGTGACCTTTCTTTTCCTGAATTCCTTCAATTACTGCATCAATAAGTTTCTTTGTCATCTATTTTTTGAGTTTATAAGTTTTTAAGTTTGTGAGTTTTTATGTTCTCGCGAAGTAAAGAGAAACGAAAATTAAAGAAAATATTGTCTTGACTTATATACTTTCTAACTCTTAACTTCTCAACTCAACTTTTATTTTTAGTTTTATGTTTGTGAGTTTTTTTCGTTTGTGAGTTTCACGGAGAAGATTTCCGCGAGAACATAAAAACTAAAAAACTCATAAACATAAAAACTTATTCCACATTCTCGTAAGCCTTGAGACGTTTCTCCTCTACGAGGTGGAAGTCCTTAGGACGATAGACGAAGTTTGAGCCGAGGTACTTGTCACGTACAATCTCGTTGGCGGCAAGCTCTGGAGGAGTACCCCTGAAGAGGATGCGTCCCTCAAAGAGGAGGTAGGCACGGTCGGTGATACAGAGTGTCTCCTGCACGTTGTGGTCGGTAATGAGAATACCGATGTTTCTGTCCTTCAACTTCCACACGATGTACTGGATGTCCTCTACCGCGATAGGGTCAACACCCGCAAATGGTTCGTCGAGCATGATGAACTTTGGGTCGATGGCAAGGCATCGTGCAATCTCGCATCTGCGTCGCTCGCCTCCTGAGAGACGGTTACCGAGGTTCTTGCGCACCTTCTGGAGGTGAAGCTCGTTGAGAAGGTTCTCAAGGTGCTCACGCTGTTCTTCCTTCGACTTGTACTTCATCTCAAGTACCGTCATGATGTTGTCCTCCACACTCATGGTGCGGAACACGCTTGCCTCCTGTGCAAGATAACCCACGCCTTTGCGTGCATGAGTGCTCACAGGGTCACGTGTAATCTCCTCGTCGTTGATGAAAGTCTTTCCTGAGTCTGGAATGACAAGTCCAGTGGTCATGTAGAAGGAAGTGGTCTTTCCTGCACCGTTAGGTCCAAGAAGTCCTACTATCTCTCCCTGTCGCACACTGAAGCTTACATCGTTCACTACAGTTCTCTTTCCGTATGTCTTTACAAGGTGACGGGTGTAGAGCGTCTGTCTGTCGTCCGAGTATTCGGGTCTCTCCTTGTCACCTGCGTTAGTAGTTGCAAATTCCATATAAATTCAAAATTGAAG
>JAGCWG010000514.1 GCA_017961965.1 Bacteroidaceae bacterium
CCAGGATGTATAGACACCATCTTCTACTCCATCCCACACCACATAGAATTTCTGTTTTGCCATTGTTGGATCAAGAAAATGTGATTACATTCTTTCTGGCATCTCAATGCCGAGGAGTCCCATACCGAGGCTTACGACCTTGGCAACTGCCTGTGCAAGGACGAGACGGAACACCTTCTTGTTCTCGTCTGTCTCACCAAGGATTGTGAAGTCGTGGTAGAACTGGTTGAACTCCTTAGTAAGCTCGTAGCAGTAGTTACATATTCCAGATGGACTGTAGTCTGTTCCAGCCTGACGAACGGCAACGCCGAATGCGTTGAGCTTCTGGATGAGTTCTGTCTCCTTGACAGATATCTCGACATTGGCAGGAAGAACAGCAGGAATAGTGATGTTCTGCTCCTTAGCCTTGCGGAGAATACTCTGGATACGAGCGTATGTATATTGGATGAATGGACCTGTGTTACCATTGAAGTCGATTGACTCCTCTGGGTTGAAGAGCATGTTCTTACGTGCATCAACCTTGAGGATGAAATACTTCAACGCACCAAGTCCTACCTTGCGTGCAACCTCACGTGCCTCTTCCTCAGACATCTCTGCCTTCTTGAGCTTGTCGGCACTTGCTGTATAGGCGTCGCTAATCATTGCTGCCATAAGGTCGTCAGCATCTACGACTGTTCCTTCACGTGACTTCATCTTACCGTTTGGAAGTTCAACCATTCCGTAAGAGAAGTGAACGAGGTCCTTACCCCACTTGAATCCGAGTTTGTCGAGGAGGCTAGAGAGTACCTGGAAGTGGTAGTTCTGCTCATTACCTACGACATAAATCATCTTGTCGATAGGGAAGTCCTGGAAACGGAGCTTGGCTGTACCGATGTCCTGAGTCATATAGACAGAAGTACCGTCTGAACGGAGGAGAAGCTTCTCGTCAAGTCCTTCAGCTGTAAGGTCTGCCCATACAGAGTTATCAGGTCGGCGGTAGAAGAATCCCTTCTCAAGTCCTTCCATCACCTTCTCCTTACCTTCGAGATAAGTCTCAGACTCGTAGTATATCTTGTCGAAGCTTACACCCATCATCTTGTAAGTCTCGTCAAATCCTGCATAAACCCACTCGTTCATCTTGCGCCAGAGAGCACGTACCTCTGGGTCGTTGTTCTCCCACTTCACGAGCATCTCGTGTGCCTCCTTGATGAGTGGTGCTTCCTGTTTAGCCTTCTCCTTAGCCTCTTCCTCAGCCATGCCTTCGGCTACATACTTCTTGGCGTGTTCGTCGCACTCAGCCTTGTAGTGCTTGTCGAATGCTACGTAGTAGTCGCCGATGAGGTGGTCACCCTTCTTACCTGAAGTCTCAGGTGTCTCACCGTTGCCGTACTTGAGCCATGCGAGCATAGACTTACAGATGTGAATACCACGGTCGTTCACGATGTTTGTCTTTACGACCTTGTTACCGTTAGCCTCTACGATACGCGCAAGAGCTGCACCGAGGAGGTTGTTACGCACGTGACCGAGGTGGAGTGGCTTATTTGTGTTAGGCGAGCTGTACTCAATCATCACGAGTGGTGACTTGTCAGTTGCCTGAGTAAATCCGAACTTGTCGTCAGCGTTAATCTCGTTGAGGAGGTTAATCCACTGTGCATCGCTGATGACGAGGTTAAGGAATCCCTTAACCACATTGAACTTGGCAACAACATCTGAAGCGTTGTCTAAGAGATACTGACCTATCACCTGACCTACCTGCTCAGGTGACTTGCGTGCTGCCTTGACAAATGGGAATACAACGACTGTGAGGTGACCCTCAAACTCAGCCTTTGTCTTCTGGAGCTGAACCTGTGAAGCGTCAGCATCAAGACCATAGAGCGCCTTGACTGCTGCCTGTACTCCTGATATGATTTTCTGTTCCATATTAATGCCCCCCAGCCCCCAAACGGGGCGGCCATCCAGACCAAGGGAGGTGGATGTTATTAACGTGTTTATTCCCCGACAAGCATGACCTTCGGCTTCTAATGCCAAGATGCGGAAGCATCATGAACGGCATGAACCGGAGGCTGCCCCCTTCGGGGGTAAGGGGGCTTAAAGTACCTTAATAAGCTCTACGTCAAAGATGAGAGCAGAGAATGGTGGGATGAGAGCACCTGCGCCACCCTCGCCGTATGCGAGCTTGTAAGGAATGTAGAAACGATACTTAGCACCCTCTGCCATGAGCTGAACACCTTCTGTCCAACCTGCGATAACCTGCTGAAGTCCGAAGTCTGCTGGCTCATTACGCTGGTAAGATGAATCGAATACTGTACCGTCAATAAGGCGACCCTCATAGTGACAACGTACCTTGTCTGTTGCCTTTGGCTTCTTGCCTGTACCCTCTGTGAGTACCTCGTACTGAAGACCGCTTGCTGTTGTGATGACGCCAGCCTTCTTTGCGTTCTCTGCAAGGAACTTCTCGCCGTCAGCCTTTGCAGCCTTGCCAGCCTCTGCTGCCTCTGCACGCTTTACGTCCTCCAGTTTCTGGAAGAAATCGTTTACAATCTTCTGTCCCTCTGCGTGTGACACCTTGAGGTCTGCATCTGCGAGAACATCGATTATTGACTGTGAGAAATCCTCAACCTTAAGAACGTCCTTAAGACCCATCTGCTTGAGCTGCTGGCCAATTCCAAGGCCAAGAGCGTAACTAAGTTTATCCATTGTGTATATTTATGTTATATTTATTTTCTTGATTGTTACTTATAAAAGATTTTGCAAAGTTACGAAAAAAATCTGCATTCTTCATTCCTCATTCTCCTTTTTATCCTATCTTTGCACAAAACTTTAATATTTATGGCTAATTATATCTACGAATTAAAGGACAAGGTGCGCGACTATGAGTGCGATCTTCAAGGTATTGTAAACAACGCCAACTACCAGCATTATCTCGAACATGCACGTCACGAGTTCCTTCTCGCCCACAATATCAGCTTTGCTGAACTTCACGAAAAGGGAACAGATGCCGTGGTTGCACGTCTCACCATGCAGTTCAAGGTTCCACTCAAGAGTGGCGACGAATATGTGACAAGAATACGAATCAAGAAGGACGGTATCAAGTATAAGTTCCTTCAGGACATTTATCGTCTTCCTGATGAGAAACTCAGCATCCGTGCCGAAGTAGATAGTGTATGCCTAGTCAACGGTCGTCTCTCCGATTGTGAGGAACTCAACAAGAAGTTCGCCCCATTCTTTGAGGAGAATTAAGAGTGAGCGGATATTCTCTTCGACTTGTCGAGTAGGCATATTAATTGTTGACTGATAATTTACTGACTAAGTACTGACTCACATGAGACTAAGTACTGACTCTGAATGAGGCAAAATTTATCATCAAAATCATAATTCTTATTATTCTTAGTTTCTAATTGATATTATAAACTTTAGAATAAAATCGTGACCGAAGTCTTCAACGCAATAGCATTGACGCAGATTGCCAATATAGGAACGATAAGTGCAAAGTACTTGTACGATACACTTGGTTCGGCAACTGCCGTTATGGAAAACAGGAATAACATAAAAGACGTTATCCCTGATGCTACCTTGCTGCTTACCGAGTCGCTAAAGAATGTGGATGATGCATTTCGCATTGCGGAACAGGAGGTGGAATTCATTGAGCAGAAGAACATCAAACCTCTGTGCATGAATGATGAGGCTTACCCTCAGAGGTTGCTGAACTGTGATGATGCTCCTATCATACTCTATTATTGTGGTAACGCTGACCTCAACGCAAAACATATCATCAGTATGGTGGGTACAAGAAACTGTAGCCAGTATGGTAAGGAACTCTGCAAGTCTTTCGTAGCCGACCTCAA
>JAGCWG010000515.1 GCA_017961965.1 Bacteroidaceae bacterium
ACGCCGGTATGCTGTAGCCGAGAAGATAGTAGCCAGTTGCAAATCCAAACCCGAAAGGAATGAGCGTCGTAAGGCTTCCGAATATGATACCCCTTGTCCTGTTCAGTTTCAAGTTCTGCATATCCATCTCAAGACCTGCAAGGAACATAATGAAGTATATACCCACCTGTCCGAACAACTCGAAACTGCGGTCACGCTGAAGTATGTTGAGTCCGTTCTCTCCTATTATCACACCTGCAAGTATCATTCCGATCAGATGCGGAATGCGTAGCTTGCTAAGTATCATAGGAGCAAACAGAATGATGCACAATACAAGAAAGAATATCCACGTAGGATTTGTAATTGGCAAATTGAGATATGTGCTAATCATGTCCAATTTAAGTGTCAATTATTTAAATAGTACTTTTGTTAGTGATTTATTGATTAAATTTCGGGCAAAGATACTAACTTTTTGCTATAAATATTTATCGTTTCGTTTAAAAGTTGTAATTTTGCACCCGATTTTATGAATAATTTGTAATCGAACTATCTTTTTAATAACATATAAATATGAAAGTAGCTATCGTTGGCGCATCTGGCGCAGTAGGTCAGGAGTTTCTCCGCGTTCTTGATGAGAGAAACTTCCCAATGGATGACCTTGTTCTCTTCGGTTCCACTCGTAGTGCAGGAACAAAGTACACGTTCAGAGGTAAGGAGTATGAAGTGAAACTCCTTAAGCACGGTGATGACTTCAAGGATGTAGATATCGCATTCACAAGTGCAGGTGCAGGTACTTCAAAGGAATTTGCAGAGGACATTACTAAGTACGGTGCTGTGATGATTGACAACTCAAGTGCTTTCCGTATGGACAATGACGTTCCATTGGTAGTTCCTGAGTGCAACGCAGAGGATGCTCTTAATCGTCCACGCGGTATCATCGCTAACCCTAACTGTACAACTATCATGATGGTTGTAGTTCTCAAACCTATTGAGAAGCTTTCACATATAAAACGCATCCACGTTGCTTCCTACCAGTCAGCTTCAGGTGCTGGTGCTGCTGCAATGGCAGAACTTCAGGAGCAGTACAAGCAGCTCGCTAACTCTGAGGACCCAACTGTCAGCAAGTTCGCTTATCAGCTTGCCTACAACGTGATTCCACAGATTGACGTCTTCACAGACACTGGTTACACTAAGGAAGAGATGAAGATGTTCAACGAGACAAAGAAGATTATGCACACAGATGCTGACTGCTCTGCCATGTGCGTACGTATCTCTTCACTCCGTGCTCACTCAGAAGCAGTATGGGTTGAGACAGAGAAGCCAATCGCAGTAGAGGATGCCCAGAAGGCTATTGCTGCTGCTGATGGTGTAACACTCATCGACAATCCTGCACTCGTAGGTGCAAAGGCAAACAAGGACGCTAATGCTGAGACAATGGAAGGACTCCCTTACCCAATGCCACTCTTCGCAGCAGGCAAGGACGACGTATATGTAGGTCGTGTACGTAAGGACCTTTCTAATCCAAACGGTCTCACTTTCTGGCTCACAGGTGACCAGATTAAGAAGGGTGCTGCACTCAATGCCGTTCAGATTGCTGAGTACCTTATCAAGGTTGGCAATGTGAAGTAAGCCTTTTACGGAGAATTGTAAAATAACGGTGAAATTATAATATAAATGAAGTCCCAGTGGCCTATATGGCTGCTGGGACTTTTTACTTTCTCTATGTTCCAACTAAAGCAATGAGAAAAAGAAAAGCGTGACTTAATTGTCACGCTTTCTGTATTCCGAAGGAGAAACACCTACATCAGCCTTAAACGTACGGCTAAAATAGCTTGGTGTGTCGAATCCACATTCAATCTGAATCTCCATCATAGCAAGGTCCGTGTTCTCAAGCAAGTTCTTAGCTTTAGCGATACGATGCATACGGATGTAGTGTGTCGTGTCGATGTTAGTAAGATTCTTGAGTTTGCGATTCAGAGTACTTGTTGTCGTGTTGAGAGCATCTGCAAGCGAAGCAGAACTAAGGTTTTGATTTGACAAGTTCTTCTGGATGTATGTATCTACACTTTCAAGGAACTGACGTTCTTTTGGCGACATAGCCACCTGTTGCTTTGGCTCTTCCGGCTGAGGTTCTGGTACCCTTACTTGAGTAACGACCTTTACTTCAGTATCATTAGGCATCGGCTCAACATTGGCAGACGTAACAAGAGTAACATTTTCCGTCTCAGATTCTGAAGGACCATCATTTGCCGCCTTGCCTATATGAAGTCTGAACTTATTCTTCAGCAACTGACGCTGTTCAAGTAACTTGCGAATGCGGATAAGCAACTCATTTGGAATGAATGGCTTGCCAAGATAAACCTCTGCGCCAGCCTCGAAACCAATAAGACGATCTTCATTCTCCACTCGCGCAGAAACAACAATGATTGGAAGGTGGTTAATGCTTTCGTCCTCCCTTACCTTCTTCATCAATTCAAGACCGTCCATGCGTGGCATCATGATATCAGTGATAAGTAGTTCTGGCATATTGTCGTGCATCATCTCCCACGCTTCCTGTCCATCCTTAGCCCAAGCATAACTATAACCCTCTGCCTTGAGCATCTCTGTAATGAGAAGGGCAACATCAGGGTCATCCTCCGCAATAAGAATGTAGTGACCATCATCATCTTCGTTCATTGATGAAGGAATTTCAATATCCTTATTTGGGGTTAGATTAACCTCACTTATCACAGGTGCCTTGGTAACGCTACCGTTCTTAGAATACTCAATCATCTCCGTAACAAGAGTGAGCAACTGCTGACACTGACGGTTTACTGCATCAAACTCACGCTGTGCCAATGGATCGTTCTCTGGCAGGAACTTACGCAACTGCTGTGTCATACCAAGCACCACCGTAAGTGGAGTTCGCAACTGGTGAGTGACACCACGATAGAACTCTTGACGTTCCTGTGTGGCCTTCTCTTTTTCACGTGCAGCACGTCGGCTTATCACGATAAGACGGGATAGAAGCACAAAGACAACAATCATAATGGCGGTGAACAATCCACCACTCAAAATGATGATGTTGTTGATTCGCTGTTCTGCCTTTATCTTCGTCTCTACCTCTCGTACCCTGTTTGCCTCGTACTCCGCACGAAGATTCAACAAATGATCCTTACTTGATTGTGAAGCCAACGAATCATTATATACCTTACATATATGTATTTCGTTGATTGCTTGGCTATAATTACCAATTGCCTCATGATACTTGGCAAACAATCCGTGAACTCTTGCAAGATGTTCGATGGAATGTATTTCCGTTGCCTTATCCATGGCAATGTCATAGTATTTCTTTGCCGAATCAAGCTTATGCTCATTGAAATAGTAGTTACCAATTGAGATACAAGGTTCAATCCAGTGCCACGCATCACCTGTAGGTACTCCTACCTCATAACTCTTTCTGAAGTACTTAAGAGCCTCTTCATCATTATGTTTCTTCTCTTCAAGCTTACCGAGATACATATAACAGAGGCTGATTCCCACATCATTATGGGCACTCATATTATACTCAAGTGATTGCTTATAATACACCAAAGCAGAGTCCATCTCATTACGATGTTCTTTAACACTTCCGATGTTGGCAAGATTGATAGCAATACCCACAGGATTGCGTGCATCTGTCTCGTACGAAAGGGCACGACGGAACATAACCTCTGCAGCATCGTGGTTTTCGAGCGAGAGGAACACATTACCAAGACCGTTGAGTGCACGCGTAACATTCTTTCTGGCGACAAAGCTCGTGTCATCAGAGAACACTGCACAAAGGTTAAGTGCTTCATAGTGGGCTGTTGAGGCCTCACGCATCATACCTATCCTTCGGTAGTTTGTGCCTTGATTATTAAGTGCGTTTACTATTTCGAATGTATCGCAAATCTCCCTTGCGATAGCTATACAAGAATCGTGTTGTATTATTGCAGCCTTGAACAAGCAATTGTCTCTAAGACATTTGCCATAAGCCATACGCATGACCAACTCGCAATCCCTATCTCCTTTTTTCCTATACTTCTGAATGTATCCAGGATAGTCGTCAAGAGACTGAATGCTGTCTGCTATAGCCTGAGCTTCCTTCTTCAAAGGACTTGCAATATGTCTTGTCTTGTCATCTCCACATGACAGGAAAGATGCAGCTATAAATAGGAGGGCGAAAAAACAAATTAACTTTTTCTTAATTTTCATAGGTGTAAATAGTTTCTAAATGCAAATTTAACAATTTTAATTGATTTACACCACAGAATTGTTTAGCAAATCCTCAAAAAAGTTGTTTTTCTTTCTGCAAACACACAAAATTCTCCAACAATTGTTTTTAACCTCGTTTTTATAACGATAAAATTCTCAACAATTAAATAAAAATTGTATATTTGCCACGAATGTAAAATATGAATGGGGTAAAAGTTGAGTAACTTAAAAACTCAAAAACTTACGAACTCAAAACATAAAAACTTAAAAACTTAAAAAATCACGAACTTAAAAACTCAAATATTATGAAAAGAATCATTCTGTCATTTACTCTATTATTGGCTTGCGCATCAGCATGGGCAGACCATTGGACAGCTCCATCAGCTTACGATTATGATTCGGAGAGTCCAGTTTATGTCACTCTTACAATCAATGGTGGTGTCGCTACTAATGACACCATAGTGGAACTTGCTGCATTTATCGGCGATGAATGTCGTGCCATTGCCAAGCAAACTGCTGGCAACGGCAAATACCTCCTCAGAGTAAGAGGAACAAATACGGACAACGGAAAGACCATTGTCTATAAGGCTTATCACAAAGGATTGGAGTATGGACTTCAGCCTGAAACGCCTACTGTGTTCAATGATGAGATAACTAACTCAAACGTCAACTTGACACTTTCCGCCATTACTGGCATCACAACAGCCAATCCTCTTTGCGTGACAGCCAACTTGCCATGCGAGGAAACACTTGTTTATACTTATCTCTACCATAATGCTAAAGGAAAGAACATCACTCCATCGAGTCGTTGTACTGTTTTGAGTCCTCTCACGTTCTCCTGGACACCAACAAATTCAGATTATTTCACTATTAACAAAGATAAACTGAACATAACTGGCGAGTGCGCAGAAGTACCTCTACAGTGTACAGTCAAAGGTCCAAAGTATGGAACGGAGCAATTCACAAAGACTTGTTCAACAGAACTTACTGCCTCTTATCCTGTAAGCTTCAACTTCCCTGCTTCACTTGAGTTGAATCGTTTCCAAACAACGACTATCAACTTGCCTAATCTCATTGGTAGCATCTTCGATCCATCTCTCGTTGAGTTCCAATTTCCTACAATATGTGGTGTTCCAATGGCATACGTATCATACGAGAGAACAAATAACAAATGGAACTTCAAGATTTATGGAAACATCACAGGGCAAGCCACTTACAAGGTCCTATATGACGGCGTTCCATTCAAGTCAACGGATAATTCTGAGACGGCAACCGTAACGGTTACTGCCTCACAAGACATACCAAGCGGCTGGTCGTGGTTGTCATTGTTTGCTACAGACGATGTAACAGACAACTTCAACCTGATGAAGTCCGAGAGTGAATACAATAACTGGGCAAAGTCATACATCAATGAAGTACGTTCACAATTCTATCTGTTATACAACGACCCATTGTTCGGCCTTTTTGGCGACATCAAGAATTTGAATGTGGCAGATGGTATGTATAAAGTCAAGGTTAATGCTGACACAAAAATAACTCTTGGCCATAAGACTACCAACGGCTTTACAGTAACAAAGGACATCCATAAGGGTTACAACTGGTTCAATAACCCTTACCAACTTGATTTGACTCTCAGTCAACTCTCATCAGCACTAAACATCTCACCAAGAAACGGTGACAAGATTATTGGCAAGACAAGCTTTGCAGAATATAACGGAACGAAATGGCAGTCATCAAGCTCATTCGTACTTGAAGCCGGACAAGGTTACATGTACTACTCAACAAATCCAAATGTAGTTACAATGAGCTTCAACTCCGATATCACATACACTTGCAATTCCCTTGTCAATTCACTCGTAAATATACCTTTCAGCTTTGGCACACGTCGCAGAATAGCAGAAGTAAAAGAACAATCACACTGGACTTACGATGACTCACGTTTTGCTGACAACATGGCTGTCGTAGCATTGCTTGAAGGAATAAGCAATCCTTCCGACTATAGCATAGGAGCATTCGTAGGTGACGAATGTCGAGGCGAAGGCGAGGCTTCTGAATCAGGAAATATGTTCATCAACGTTGCTGGTAAAAGTGGCGAAGTTGTTACATTCAAGCTGTACAACAAGCAAACAGAAGAGGTGGTAGAACTTAACGAATCACTCCAATACACAAAGATTATTGGTTCAATAAGCGAGCCTGTCACTCTCACATCTGATGCTTTGACCACAGGCATATCCTTTGCTGACACCTCAAATGCCGATATCACAGAAATTCACGACATCGCAGGTCGTAAGCTCAAAGCTATGAGCCGTGGAACATATCTTGTTACTTACAATAACAACGGTACCGTTATTACAAAGAAGGTGGTGCAGAAGTAGTTTGAATTAGATGAATAGATTGACATTACTATTTCTATTCTTGGGATGCTGTCATCACTCTTTTTCACAAAACATATCGCAGATTTCCAAGAGTTCACCGCTAATAATAACTGGTGCGGTGGGAACACAGAACACATATAGGTATTCCTCATTAGGTGACGGATTCTCGTCACCTATGAGTAATGCCATATATGCTAATGTCAATATTAATCTATACGGCATAAGCATGCCTTTTTCCTTTTACTATACAAACAGTAGCCTGGACTTCAACCATCCAAACATAGCTTTCAGTCTTTCTCCATCGTATGGCAACTGGCAAGGTTACCTCGGACTTTCATCTATGGATTTCAACAACTACATAATGAATATGTCGTTCAATGGCGTGGGACTTGAATACAAAGACCGTAACTGGCGTGGAGGTTTTTTCTACGGTCGTCTGCGCAATGCAATCAATGATGACCCAACAGATCCACATTCACGTTCACCTCAGTACAAGCGAATGGGTTGGGGATTCAAGGCTGGTTATACTAAAGGAGGAAAATATTACACAGATATATATCTGTTTCGCGCATACGACTGTCTGAACTCACTTGACAATTCTTTTCGCTCAACTATCAAGCCACAAGAGAGTCTTGTGTTTGGTGTAAAAGCTGGATACAACGTACTTGACTGGCTGTCCATAACTACCAATCTTGCAACATCGGCTTTTTCTACGGACATGGATGCGGATAGGTTAGGCACAACAACGACATTCGACAAGATATTTGACACTCGCTACAGTACTCTTTCGCGTTTTGCCGGCGATATAAGTGCAAATATATCACTACCATTCGTCAATGCCTCGCTCTGCTATCGTCTCATACAGCCAGATTACACTTC
>JAGCWG010000516.1 GCA_017961965.1 Bacteroidaceae bacterium
ACAAACATGTTGCCACTGCGGGTTCAAACAGAAGCAACATTTCGTGGTCATCTCCTGATTGCTTTTATGGCATCTGTTGTCGTAAGAATGTTACAGGATGACTTGTCAAAGACATCGTATAATCCACAAAGCACTTTCCTAACGATACGAAATCATAAGTGCAAAGTATTTGATGACTATGTCCTTACGATGGAAAGCGTCAAAAAGGCAAATGACACCATCAGCACAAACGTGTATGATTCGGCAAGCGGTGCGCCACAGCTTCTTGGTCTGGGCATTAAGACATCCATCACGGGCAAGCACGCAGATTTGGTTATCACGGACGATATCTGCAATATCACGGACAGGATATCGAGAGCGGAGAGGGAGAAGACCAAGACGCAATTCCAGGAATTGCGCAACGTATGCAACCGGGGCGGACGAATCGTGTCCCTGGGTACGAAGTGGCACGGCGAGGATGTTTTCACGCTGATGAAGAACATCCACGTTTACACATACAAGGACACAGGACTGATCAGCGATGACAAGATCGAAGAGTTACGACAGGACATGATTCCGTCATTGTTTGCATGTAACTACGAATTGCGCATCATAGCATCTGAGGATGTAATCTTTACAAATGCCCAAACCGGTGGAGACCCTGCTTTTGTCCAGCAGGGCGTCATGCAACTGGACTCTGCTTTCTATGGCGAGGACTATACTGCATGGAGTATTATGACGAAACATGACGACAAGTATTATTTGTATGGCAAGATGAAACGTAAGCATGTTGAGGACTGCTATGAGGAGATTGTCTCCGATTATCAGCGTTTCATGTGTGGAAAACTTTATAATGAGGACAATGCTGACAAAGGAATGGTAGGAAAAGAGTTGCGCAAACTTGGCGTAAAGGTTATATTATATCACGAAGACATGAACAAGTACGTAAAGATAGCAACGTATTTGAAGGCTATTTGGCAGGATCTAATATTTGTGGAAGGCACAGACCCAGAGTACATCAATCAGATATGCGATTACTTTGAGGACGCAGAACATGATGACGCTCCAGACAGTGCCGCAAGTTTAGCAAGGCTGTTCCTGCCAAAGAAGAAAAGTGATTACAAGCCATTATGGAATTAGGGGTGAGTTAAATGACGGACAGGGAATTTGTAAACAGGCTAAAGGATTGTGCAAACAATTACAAGACGCTATACGTCATGGGATGCTTCGGTGCTCCGATGACTAAAGCGAACAAGGAACGCTGGATAAAGCAATACGCATACAATCAGCAGGCAGATAGAAAGGAGATGATTGAGAAAGCAAGCACAGACACGTTTGGATTTGACTGTGTTTGCTTATAGCTCAATCAAGGGCATTCTGTGGGGATGGAGAGGCGACAAGAGCGCAGTCTATGGCGGAGCAAAGTATTGCTCAAATGGTGTTCCCGATATAGGGACGGAGGAAATAATCAAAGTATGCTCTGGAGTTTCTGAAGATTTCAGCAAAGTCGATGTTGGAGAACTGCTCTGGATGACGGGGCATGTCGGTGTGTATATAGGAGAGGGGCTTGCGGTTGAAGCGTCTCCAAAGTGGAAGAACGGAGTACAAATCACTTCTGTGCTGAATATGGGCTCAAAAAAGGGCTATAACGGCAGGACATGGGTAAAACATGGGAAATTACCCTACGTAGAGTATGCGCCTGAAATCGATGTAATTTTGAGCCTTCTCGAAAAAGGGTCAAAAGGTGAACAGGTCAAGACTTTGCAGAGGCTCTTGACGCAGATGGACATCAAATGCGGCGGAGTGGACGGTGATTTCGGCACGATGACCGAAGATGCTGTCAAAGTGTTCCAGAAGTCGAAAAGCATCTCTGTTGACGGCAGAGTAGGTCAGCAGACGTGGAACAAGCTGTTGAAGGGATGAATCATCTATGATAGACTATAAGCAGTACAAGGTTTGAAAGGAGTACAGTGATGGACGAGCCGAGAACGAGAGAAGAACAGTATTTATCAAAGATAGCAGGTGAGGATATATTGATTCCTGCGCCTGTGACACGACAGGAGAAGTATTTGGCAAAGATGGCAGGAGAGGACGTTGATGTTCCGAAAGCTGTCACGAGGGTTGAACATTATTATGAAGGCGTGATAAAGGTCATCGAGGAGAGCGTCAAGCCTGAACCGTTGACCGTTACCGAGAACGGTACATACGCAGAGTCAGGCAAGGCATACAATCCCGTCACTGTCAATGTACCGACATACGGAGCAGCGGATGTGGGCAAGGTCGTAACCGAAAGCAGTGGCGAGTATGCGCTTACTCCGCAGACATCACAGAGCATCACAGCCAATGGCACATACGACACGACGCTCAACAACGAAGTG
>JAGCWG010000517.1 GCA_017961965.1 Bacteroidaceae bacterium
ATGACGACCAGGTGAAGTACATCAGTCTTGCCAAGGCTATGGGCTATGAGTATGTTCTCGTAGATAACTGGTGGGACAACAATATCGGCAAGAAGCGAATGGAAGATCTCGTACGCTATGCTCAGAGTCAGGGTGTGGACGTATTCCTTTGGTACAGTTCATCAGGCTACTGGAACGACATAGAGCAGGGACCAATCAACATCATGTCAAATCCTATCGTGCGCAAGCAATACATGAAGTGGATGAAGAAGCTTGGTGTTAAGGGTATCAAGGTTGACTTCTTCGGAGGCGACAAGCAGGAAACGATGCGTCTCTATGAGGCTATCCTTTCTGATGCTGACGACAACGGTCTCATGGTTATCTTCCACGGATGTACAATCCCTCGTGGATGGGAACGTATGTATCCTAACTATGTGGGTTCAGAGGCAGTACTCGCTTCGGAGAATATGTTCTTTGGTCAGCACGCCTGCGATGTTGAGGCTCGTGATGTAGCCACACATCCATTTATCCGTAATGCCATCGGCTGTATGGAGTTTGGTGGTTGTTTCCTTTCACGTACAATCAACAAGGGCAACGACCCTGCAAAGCGTGGAAGCAAACGTGTGACTACCGATTGTCACGAACTTGCAACAACGGTTCTCTTCCAGAATCCAATACAGAACTTCGCACTTGCACCAGAGAATCTTAATGAGATAGGCAAGGGTGGCGTTCCTGCCATCTGTCTCGAATATATGCGCAGCGTGCCAACCACTTGGGACGAGACAGTCTTTATTGACGGTTATCCTGGTAAGTACTGTGTCCTTGCTCGCAAGAGCGGTGGCAAGTGGTACATAGCAGGCAACAATAACACAGGCAAGCCTCTCACCATTACTCTCAACATCCCTATGCTCCAGAAGGGTGACGTGGTTACCCTCTACTCAGACAACCTCAAGACTCTTGAGCCTGAGAAGAAGGATGTAAAGGTAGGCTCTAAGTTCACAGTCACAATGGCAAATCAAGGTGGCTTCGTTATTGTGAAGTAAGATACAGTATATGACATTATCAATCAATCCCGATAGCAACACACGTTGCTATCGGGATTGATTGTGTTTATTCTTCTTTGATTCTATTGCCTTTGTGAGGACTAATTCGTGATTCCTTGTATCTCACGTATCACATCATCAACGATGTACAAATCTCCAAATGTGTACAAAAGCGTTGATGGGTCGTGCAGTCGTTCTTTGATCTTGGACGTGTAAAATATATCCAAGGCCCTTTCAGGACTTATGTCAAGTCGCACGGAAAGTAATGTGACGATACGTCCTATTTTGTTCCACATAAGTAAGTCACTTAGCATAGTCGTTATATTGTTTCTGATTTTACAAGAAAGAGTGTGGGCGTTTTTTCTTTAACCACGAATTCCACTAATTTTCACGAACTTCAAGTCCTCCTATTTTTATTACACTAAGACAACTTGTGTTGTCTGCGAATAACACTAATGCCATTCGGCTTCAAGTCATTGTTCCTGACTCGTGAAATTGGCTTCGCCGAGCTAAAGGTTCGTAATTGCACGAGCAATTCTTCGTGTAATGAGAACAGCCGTGAACTACAAATTTCGTGAAAATTAGTGGAATTCGTGGTTTAAATAGTCCACACGGAATCTTGTGGAACTTTATTGGTTCTCATAATCTTATTGCTTGTTTTGATTCCCAGATGTCAAGAGCACCAAGTACATCTTCTGTCACATGTTCACGGCTCTGTGTGTGCAGTCCATCGTAACATTTCAAGATGAAGCCGTCGATTAGACCTACACGCTTCATTCTTTGATACATCTCGGTTGTTGAGATGTTTCTTGCGCGTGCGGCTGACTCTATGCATGAAGAAGCAAATATCATTTGGCTTTCTTTTTCTTTCTTAGTCTTTCTCTGTTTTGTTGTTGCTGCCATAGTCATTTGTTTTGCGCTTACGTTGACAAAGATACGAAAAAGAGTGGAAAGGTGGTGTGAAACCAAATACTTTTTTGCGATTGCTTGAAAATGTGTACTGAAGTGTGTCTTTTTATTTCTTGCATAGCTTTAACAATTAACATGTCTATATTCTGGATGGCGTTCCTCCATTACGTTAAAGTAAGATGGAGTACTCGGTATAGTACGTCGTGAACGTACTGCCAGTACGTGGCGAACGTACTATGAGTACGTCCAGAACGAACTGCGAGTACGTCGGGTACGTACTCAAACCAATAAACAACTATCTGTAGTTTAACGATTTTAGTTGGTTACTTGTCCTCTTATTCTTAATAAAGGTTGACTCTGGTTTAACTTAATTTTATTTATAGTTGACTACCCTTTACTTTAGTTGTAATATGGGTTGACTATTCTTCCACGGTTGCAAAGTTATGATTTTATAATCATGTCACATTCATGAAAGAGTGTCGTCTCTCAACCATAAATGCAAAACTCTCAACTTTTAACGCTGTCCGCTAAGCCATCAAACTACGAAAAGCATACGGATAAGGAAATATTTTGCCATCTGATACGAAAAACCATGAAGAATATTCCTTTCGACTTGAAAATCTTTGGTACCTTTGCAATACCCGACGGGAGAAATCGTTGGGCAGAAAGGCGTTTTTGCGATTCTGAATTAGCGAAATCTGGTACATTTAATTAAAAAGGAGAATAAAGTCACTAACGCTCACTTGTTGTATTTACTCGTACAGCCCATGCTGTATGCTGTTCATACTTCAGCGTGGGCGAGTTGTTTCTTATTCATTCCTTTGTGGTTTACCTGAGCCAGCTAATTGATGAACAGAACAAGTCCTCACGCTTTTCTTATACCTGTTCGTTAACGCTGATTTAGGAGGACTTGCAAGCATAATATATTTTAGTCGTCAGTATGATAGAAATACCACCTGTCATTGTCTTAAGAGAC
>JAGCWG010000518.1 GCA_017961965.1 Bacteroidaceae bacterium
AATAATTATGCACACCTACTTATGACAGACGGAAATGAGTTTAGTGGCCGAATTGTAACCATTATATTTAGTCTGTTTCGTGTGTAATTAGTTATCTTTGCAAAAAAACGAAATAGTATGTTTGGATTTCGTCTAAAAACAACAAAATTATTTGTTCGGATTATTTCCTTTTCGTACCTTAGCCAAGTCAATGAATGTATGGAGTCTTTCCTGCCTCATTTTTTAAATGTCTAACGTAAACATATAATTATGAAGAAGATTATCACTTGCCTTATGGCTATGGTCGGTTTGACTTCCGCTTGTGGCCAACAGAGTTATGAGAATACAGACGTCAAGGGTTTTGCACAGTTGATGGAAAATGCTGACGTTGTGTTGCTCGATGTTCGTGCTGAGGAAGAGTTTAAGGAAGTGCACATTGAGGGGGCACTCAACATAGACCAAGGACAGGAGGGCTTTGTGGACAAGGTTAAGGCTGCATTATCCACGGACAAGACTATTGCAATATATTGCAGGAGCGGTCGTCGCTCTGCCAATGCTGCCGAGAAGCTTGCAGCCGTAGGTTACAAGTGCATCAACCTCAAGGGTGGCATCATTGCATGGAAGGAAGCAAATATGCCTGTTACAACCGATACGTACGAAGTGGATGTGTTCAAGACAAAGAGCGGTAAGGCGGTGAAGTTCCACGCCTTGATGCACGCAAGCATCCGTATGGAATATGACGGTATGGAGGTAGAGATTGACCCTGTCGCAAAGTTAGGCAACAGAACCGTGGATTACACGCTTATGCCTAAGGCTGACTACATATTCGTGACTCATGAGCATGGTGACCACTTTGACAAGGCTACTCTCGAACTCTTGTCTGGTGATAAGACGCAGATTATAACCAACAAGCGATGTGCGGACATGTACGGTTCTGGAAAGGTTATGGCAAATGGTGACAAGATACAGATTAGAAACGACTTCATCATAGAGGCTGTGCCGGCCTACAACACTACGGATGGACGTCAGCAGTTCCATCCAAAGGGAAGGGACAACGGATACATCCTCACCATTGACGGATTGCGCATTTATATTGCCGGCGACACGGAAGATATCCCTGAGATGGAGGGAATAAAGGACATTGACGTTGCTTTCCTTCCATGCAACCTGCCTTATACGATGACTACCGAGCAACTCGTAAAGGCGGCAAGAATCATCAAGCCAAAGGTATTGTTCCCTTACCATTATGGTCAGACAAACGTGAGTGACATTCCTAATCAGCTCAAAGGAGATGGCATAGACGTAAGAATCAGACATTACGAATGAGTAAAGCGTTAGCAATCAAACAGTCATAAAAATGAGGGTACATCAATCGTCAAGATTTTGATGTACCCTCATCTTTTATATACTTCTCTATTCCAAATTATACTCGATGGTTGTGACTACGCGAACACGCTTGATGAATGGAGTGTTGGCGTCACGGTCTTCGATGGAGAACTGTCCCTGATAAGCTGTACGGATACCGCCTATGTCGCTACCGCTATCCTCTGCAAACTTCTCTGCTGTGGCACGTGCGTTGCGTGTTGCCTCTTCCACCATCTCTGGCTTTATCTTGTTGAGGCCTGTGAAGTCATAGCTGATAGAGTTGCCGTACTCATCACTTACGATGGCAATGCCCTGCTTCATCAGTTCTGTCTGTCTGCGGATAAGTGATGACACTTTCTCCACATCGTTGGATGTTACTGTGATGACACTTGTTGCCTTGTATCTGTAACTGAGAATGTCGTTGCCGTACATATCTGCCTGACGGTCAGCTATTGATGGAGGGTTAACGATAATCTCAGAATCCTTGATTCCCGCATTCTTGAGAAATGCTACAACCTTCTGGTTCTTACGTTCGAGAAGATTGTACATCTCCATCGGGTCGTTGCCCAATTCCTTATATACAAGAGGCCATGTAACCTTGTCTGCCTTAACCTCACGCTCCGCAAGTCCCTTGACAGTAACGATGCGGTCGCGATCCTTGAATGTCACGATACCTGACTTGATGAATCCACCAAGTGCTATAAGTCCGATTGAGATGATGCACGCAGCACCAATAATAGATCTTTTGTCCATAATCTAAATAGCTTTAGTTTTAAGTTGTTTTGTTTCACGTGGCAAAGATAATGTTTTTCTTTGTTCCGTGTTCGTAAAGTGAAAGAAAAAATATGCTATAGCGTTTCTAATGAACCAGAATCCTATCATACGCTTATGTGACGGTTGGACGTACTAACATTGGTTGGAAGGTTTGGCAATATTCGTACGCTGCTATTCGGAACAACAAAAATGGGCGTGGCAATCACTGGATTACCACGCCCGAAACATTGTTTGACTATATTGAAATTACTTAATGAGAATCTTACGTGTCTTTCCGTATGAAGTACGGATGATGTTCATTCCCTTGGTGAATGATGGTTGGCGCACGCCCGTGATACTGTATATCTCAACTGCATCACCATCTGCATTACATTCTGTTGCGTCAATGGATGTCGGATCAACCATGGTGTTGAGTTTGCACTCAGCAAGCAGATACTCGTCGTAGCCGCTTGAGTTGGTTGCATTGATGAACTTGATGTAGTGCTTGCCCTTGGCCTCAACACGGAACTCAAGTGTGTAGTTCTTTGCATTGGTGATGTTACCGCCAGAGTTTTTTTCGACGTTAGGATAAGAGAGAGTGGATGAAGACTCTGCTATCACGTTGTTCTGTGCATCAAGTATCTGTACCTTGTAGCGTGGGTTACCACTCCATGCAGCCATTGAGTGTGTGAGTCGGTACATACCTGCCTCCAGTTCGAGCGGGTAGGCAGACTGACGGCCATATTCCGCGTAGCCTTCGCGCCAGTATAATGCCTTGCCTTGATGACCTGTGAAGCCACTGAACACACGTGCTCCTGCGGAGTATGAGCTTGGATATTCGTGTGTCTCGTTGTTCTCCTGAACGGCACGCCATCCTTCACGAAGCGTTCCTGCAAGAGCCGTGCTGTAATTGAGACTAGAGACGGATGTCATGTCCTCGAACACAGGTTGGAGCGTTACATTGTCGTCAGGCATGATGAATGTGTTATCATCGTGTAG
>JAGCWG010000006.1 GCA_017961965.1 Bacteroidaceae bacterium
GACTGCCAACTACAAGTATGCCAAGACTATCGAGGAGTTCAAGGCAGCAGCCGAGGAAATCGGTTATCCGTTCATTGTCAAGCCACTCATGTCTTCATCTGGTCACGGACAGAGCAAGGTTGATTCTCCTGCAGAACTTGAGGCAGCATGGAAGTGTGCTGCCGAAGGCGCACGAGGAGACATCAAGGAAGTTATCGTGGAGCAGTTCATCAAGTTTGACTACGAGATTACTCTCCTCACAGTAACACAGAAGAACGGCGAGACACTCTTCTGCGGTCCTATCGGCCACGTACAGAAAGGTGGCGACTACCGTGAGAGCTTCCAGCCAATGCCGATGAATCCAGAGCACCTTGCAGAGGCTCAGCGCATGGCAAAGGAAGTGACTAAGGCACTCACAGGAGCAGGTATCTGGGGCGTTGAGTTCTTCATCAGCAACACTGAGGGCGTCTATTTCTCTGAACTGTCACCACGTCCACACGATACAGGTATGGTAACACTTGCAGGTACACAGAACCTCAGCGAGTTTGAGCTTCACTGCCGTGCCGTACTCGGTCTCCCTATACCAGAGATTACTCAGGAGAAGATTGGTGCAAGTGCCGTTATCCTCTCTGAGATAGAGACAGACAAGCCTGACTACACAGGCATAGAGTCAGTAACGGAGAACACCAACACATACCTCCGCATCTTCGGCAAGCCAGTGGCTCACGTTGGACGCCGCATGGGTGTCGTTGTCTGCTACGACAAGATTGGTGCTGACCTCAACGCACTCCGCGACAAGTGTAAGGCTGCCGCTGCAAAGGTGAAGGTGGTTAAGAATTAAGAATTCATAATTCACAATTCAAAATTCATAATTTAGAAAGCAGGTTCGCTAAGTATTTTGGAAACAAAAATTTATTTTTTTTCAACACAGAGGGCACAGAGAACTCAGAGAAAAAAAATAGAGTTTCAAAATTTTATCAAAAAAACTCTGTGGACTCCGTGCACTCTGTGTTTCAAAATAAAATTGTTTCTAAAATTTCGTTCTAAAAACCGCATAACCGCATAACCGCACAACGAATGGAAATAATAAAGAAATATTTTCCAAACATCACAGAGACCCAAGCTGAGCAATTCGCCCAGCTTGAGCCTCTTTATAATGATTGGAACTCAAAGATAAACGTGATTTCGCGCAAGGACATCCAGAACCTTTACGAGCATCACGTACTTCACAGCCTCGGAATAGCGAAAATCATCAACTTCAAGCCGGGCACCAAAGTACTTGACCTCGGTACAGGAGGCGGATTCCCAGGTATCCCACTCGCCATCATGTTCCCTGATACAGAGTTCCACCTCGTGGACAGTATCGGCAAGAAAGTGCGTGTAGCAACCGAGGTGGCAACAGCCATAGGACTCAAGAACGTACGATTCAGTCACTCACGCGTGGAGGACATCAAGGACAAGTACGACTTCGTGGTCACTCGTGCCGTCATGCCAATGATTGACCTCGTGAAGGTGTCACGCAAGAACCTTGCAAGGGAGATGAAGAACGGGCTCCCTAACGGAATCATAGCACTCAAGGGAGGCGAGCTCAACAGCGAGATTGCAACGATGAAGAATATCTGTACCACATGGGAGCTTTCAGAGTTCTTCGAAGAGGAATACTTCGAGACAAAGAAAGTTGTTCTCTGCGGACCTAAGATTAACTAAGAGTGCACCTCCACCCTAAGGGGGTGGAAGTTAAAAGTTAAAAATTAAAAGTTAAAAGTTGAGTCAGGAAGTTAGAAGTTCTTGTAAATCGAATACGAGCAATCTTTAACTCTGGTCTCACAAGAATTCGTATTGGAGATTTTTCCTGCCCACGAATTACACGAATGGACACGAACTTCAAATCCTCTTGTTTGTGTTATTACACCAAGACAACAGGTGTTGTCTGCGAATGACACGAATGCCATCCGGATGATTGGCGGGCTTAAAAGATTCGTGATATTCGTAATTGCACGAGCAATTCTTCGTGTAATGAAAACAGCTACGAGCTACCAATTTCGTGCAAATTCGTGTA
>JAGCWG010000519.1 GCA_017961965.1 Bacteroidaceae bacterium
AATAACTACCTTCGTTACATTCTGAGTAGGATATATAACAGTAATGCCTCCAGATTTTACAGTTATGAACTTGTCACCTATTGACAGTTCACACTTCATGTAAATATCTTTCATGTTACTGTTAAATATTCTCACTTCGTCGTGTACTTTAACACCCATTGGAACTTTATCTTCCATTACAGCAATCCCTCCTGATACTGGAACTGTTTCGGTGGTGGAGCTTGTACGTAATACATACCGTCCCTCTTAAGAACGCCTATGCCAATTACTCCCTTTGCTCCAGACCAACCAATATCATAATCAGTTGACAGGATTTCCGAATTCCATTTCAAGTGCTCGTATACGTCTGCTACGGTGCACTTCTTCTTAGGTCCTCGCATATGCTCCTCCATCTTACTGGAAAGGGCATACGCATCTCTTGGGTTCTGGAACGGTATCGTTGTTACATCACCATGGACGTGAACCCCTGGCAGATACGACGGCTTGTCAGGCTGTCTCTTATCTGACACTGTTCCGACCTTAGAATATCCTGTGTGTCCGTTTGGCAATGTTGGAATGTCAGCGATGTCTACATTACAGAACTTAGCCCATGCAATAGAACCCATCTGGTATAAGGTGTTCTTTGCTGTCGGGACTATTACGTTCTTGTATAAATAATCACCTATTTCTTTGCCTTTCTCCTTTGAAAATATAACTTTAAGCTTATCGCCTATCGAAAATTTCGCCATTTTTTTCGCACTCCTTCCGTATTTCTTCAAGCCATTGGAGGACGTGACGATAAGTCCTCCAATCGACTTCTTCCCTTCAGAAATTCGTACTTGGCTCCGAGAATTCGAGGCTATAAACTGTGTAACCGTCATCGTTTATGAACACGCTATGGTTAACCTCGAAACCTCCATTCCAACCGTACATGTAGTCTACGTCATAATAGTCATCCTGATACTTGTCCCATATAACCTTAGCACCAAGATGTACGAGTATGTCATATACGTCTGCTACTCTTACATAACCCTGATTAGTTATCTTTGCGTCAACGAGCTCTTCAAGGCTATCTATCATCTGATATGTTGCCTCTATACGTGTGCCGTCCCATTTGTTAACCCAAATATAACGATTGGGGCATTCTGCTGCTGATAGATAGTTTTCTTCTGTCAGGTCTGCTGTAGCTCTATTAATCATCTTCTGAGTTACTGCTCTCTGAGTCTCTTCTTTGACCTTCTTGTCAGGAATATCATTGATTGCCTCAGTAGCATCCTTATACTTCTGCTCAGCAAGACTCAGTGCTGACGAAAGACCTGCTACAGTTGTGGCTGCGTTTGCTGTCGTGATGGCAGCTGTTCCTGTGACGAGCAGGATTGTGGCAGATGCAACTGCTGCTGTCTTCCAGCATGACTTTGCTACTGCTTTGACGGACTCAGTAGCCTTCTGTGTCTTAGTGAGACCTTCCTTCTCAAAAATGTTCTTAACTTCTGCTTTTGCCTTTGGAATCTCCTTAGACGCAAGATATATGCTCGCGCCTACTCCAAATGTTGCCAATAAGAATGTTACAAGTGTACTGTGTGTACCTACCTTGTTCATCATTGTGTTTGCCTTTGCTTTGAAATTCATCATAAGAATTTCTCCTTTCATAAAAATATAATTTTGTTTTGCTTCTGTCTTTCTCTCTAATTGTCCATTATAAGCAATGTTTGAGAGAGAAACAATAGAGCAACTAAATATCATTCAGTGTACTCTATTGTGTTCGAGTTTTGGAGTTAGTTATTCTTTTTGTTGTTGTCTATTAGTAGTAACATAACTCCTGCTACGATTAACAGAATCGCCATTTGAAACAATATGTTCACCTCCTAACTCATTATAGGAGATGTTTTGAAGAAAAAAACAATGAGGACGCTATTGCGCCCCCACGTTTTTGTGTTGAGTAATTTTACTCTGACTTTACTTCGTTTGAACCTGTGTTTGTAGTTGCAGGTACTGTTGTGTCAGCAGTTGTTGCAGCTGTTGTTGAGCCTGGTGCTACAGGAGCAGACTCTTTCTTATCCTTTGATAAGAATTTGACTGCTGTTGCTCCAGCAACTCCTGCGGCTGCGGCTGCTATCATTTCTGCAAGTTTCATAATAGTTCCTCCTTTGTAAATATTTCTGAGTAATGTACTCACTATAGTGCATGTTTTGAAGATAAAAATATAAAGAGGCAAACCGTTTCCGTCCAGGACCTGACCGTCCTCTTAGTTCACCTCTCATGCATTATAGGACGTGTTTCTGTGATAAAAAAAGATAGGGCATGCTACAAATATAACACGCCCTGGAAGGAATAAGGGGTCTATTCAATCAAGTGTCCACCTGTCACTACGCAGCCCGAAGGGAAGGAGGTTGAGTAGTAGGTACACTGATTGTTAGGAATTGTGACCTCGGTCAGCCCAGACTCTGCAAATGCCTCTGGACCAATCGACGTGAGGGACTCTGGCAAGACTATAAATGTTAACTGCTCGCAATAAGCAAAAGCACCCATAGCTGCAATATCCGTAATAGCACCGTCATGTGTTACATCATATTCATTTACAAACCAGAATGATAATGGATAAGGTGGTTGGAAAGCATTATGGATGTTAAGTAATGCTCCATCATGAGTAATATCGTTGTCTGTAGTTACATACCAGAAAGCTTCTGGATAAGGTGGCTCAATAGCATTATGCACATTACCTTGCACTGTATTATCAGTGTAAATGTCGGGAACAGTAAGGTCTAATATCCATGCCATTACTCTATCACCTGTCCTACAAGGAATCCATTTGCTTCAAGTTTTGCTGCGTCATAAATATAGTCTAAGTCAGAAGTGTCTGTCTCTTGCATTGAAATACAAGTACCAGAAATAGACAAATCGGTTAATCTTGAACGATTAACTAGAGTGTTTGTTGCATTGCTTAATG
>JAGCWG010000520.1 GCA_017961965.1 Bacteroidaceae bacterium
CTTCAGCCTGTTCTGTTGAGTATGTCTGACCCTCGTAAGTAAGCTTGAGCATCTTGAATGAAATCCAGTGGAAGTTAGCATGGTCAATGTCGAAGTAGAACTCTATTACACCTTTATCATCCACGAAGAAGTCAACCTCATCAAACGCATAGAACACACCGTTTGCAGCAGGATCAAAACGCGAATTACTCTCCATTTCGTTGGCTTTAAACTTGTAACCTGTTGGTGCAGAAGCGTTCTTGTCCACTGTTACGAGACGAGCCATGATACCGATCTTGTAACGACCAGGCTTGTAGCCATGCTCAACAGAGTGTACAATCTTGACGTGATGTCTGCCAAGATAATAATCAGCACCATCGCCTGTCCAGAACTCCGCGAATGGGATTGTCATAGGAGTACCACCATCAACACCTGTCTCTGCTTCATTTGACCATGTGTTCACATGGAAATACTCAGATATTGGGTGGCTACCGTCGTAAGTAATCTCGACATCATTTTCATCATAAATCTTCCAGTCCTTAACGAAAGCATTAGCCCTCTCGTCCCAAGTGAACTGGTTCTTTACATATCCACTTGTACACTCCCAGTTAGACACAGCCTCTGTCATCAAAGCACCCTGAGTAGTCTGTTCCTTAACGGCTTTGACATAGTTGTTCTGCACATTTGCGAGTTCCTCTGTACCATCGGTAATCTGACCATTAGTCCACTTTGTCTGAATTGTAGCGACATAGTCATTGAATGCAGCCTTACCTGTTGCATCGAGCTTGTTACCCTTCTCTATGATAGCGTTGATGTTGTCATAGACAGAAACTGAAGCCTGAGCAGCCTTATTGTTTGATTTGAGGTTTTCAATAGCCTGTGTCAAAGCCTCCTCGTCATCCTGATTGACGTGCTCTGCATTGTACTGTGCAGTACGGAGGGCAAACTCAACATCATAGTTCATCTTCTTCTTGAGAAGGGCTGTTGCGTTACCAAGCTCAGCCGTGAGTTCGTCACGAAGTACAGTAAGATCCTTAGGACCATTATATATAAGGTGGAAATTATCAGCCTTGTACCAACTTTGGTCGGTACCGGATAATGTTGCGTCCTGATTAAATGAAGCCCAAGCGTAGATTACCACCTCTGATATATTATCGACGGTGAAGTCAACAGAAATATTTACACCTGTTCCTTTTCCATTTGAATCCGATGCCACCACAGCTCCATTACCTTCTCCGACATTGAGATGAAGCCATCTGTCCGCATGAGTACCCATAAGGGCTGTGAGAGTGTATGTACCAGGGGCAAGTCCCTTGAGTGTCTGATAGACTGGAGAGCCACCATTACCACCATCACTGTTCCATGTATTGAACAAGTAGCGACCCTCACAACCAGACATCGTATAAGTGCCGTTACTGTTTTCCTTTGAGCCAGTATCAACCAAACTATTGGTTGTCCAACCTGTAAGGTCACCTGTCTCGAAGCTTGGGTTGACAATGATGATGTCTGTGACATCAGCATTCTTGCCACGGTCAAAGATCTTGGCAGCATTGAGACCTACGAGAAGCTGGTCCTCATTCTGGAGCAGACCTGCCTCAACGATTGGTTTACGAACTTTCTCGTTATAGAAGTTCTGAGCATCTTCACCGAGCTTGCTCACTTCCGCATCGTACTTGGAAACGATCTCGCCGTAAAGGCTGATAGACTTGTTAGCGGCAGTAATTGCCTTTGTAATATTTACGATAGCGTCAGCAATGCTCTTAGGGTCAGAGAAATCAGGGATATTGTTTACAGCAGCCTGAAGGGCTTGCTTATACTCAGCACCCATTGGTTTGTTAGCATCGAGAATAGCCTTACCTTGCTTGCTGACTCCGCCGTACCTCTGATTAAGAATCGTAGCATCCTTCGTCATACCGAAGTAGAGCAACTGAACATTATCAAAGTATGCGCTAATACCGTTTCCACCGCCTTCGAATCCGATAGTAAGGGTATTGTCCCAAACAGAAACGTAGATTGTGTCAAGACGATATTGTTTAAGCATAGTTTCGTCAGTTGACACAAAATTACGTGACCAAGTTTGAATATCATACTTTTGATCAAAATGTTTGAACATCTTTGACTGTTTCTTTGATGCATCCTGCACGTACAAAGTTGGCACGTACACATCGCTGGCTGATGGTGCACCGTCATACACAGCGTACGCAACGACGCCGTAATCTCCATTAGGAATGGTTGTAAGCGTCTGGTAGATGTTCATCTTTTTATTCTCCGCAGCTGCAATGAAGTTGAAGTTCTCACCCCAAATATTTGAGATTCCTTCAACAACCGTCCAACCGTTGGTATTAGGATCGCTGTTTGCGTTGAGGTTACGAGAGAAGTCTGGGTTGTCGAGGAAAGGTGTAGCACTCATGTAGAAATCTCTTGTAGCGTTGTCGTAGAGGTCCTGAGCAAGGTCCTCTTCCGTAAACAACTCCCACACGAAATTCTTCACCTGAGCATCCTCATCGTTTATATCCTTACCTGATACCTGTGAGTTGTTTGACTCGCCAGGAACATCCTTCATCAAGAACACCGTATTACCATTGTAATCGACGTAGTAGATAAAGTAGTAATCCTTACCTATACCCTTGCTGAACTCTGTGCCATATTCATCATCGATGGCCTTAATTTCAGCAGCAGTCAACTTGTGGAACTTGTAACCCATCAAAGGTGCTGACTGGTCGAGCCAGAGGTTTAAGTCACCATTTTTTGGATCACCAATCTGAATGCCTGTGTTACCACCACGGATAGATACGTCCCTGAAGATGTAACCGTTTGAACCTGTCTTACGGGTAAGCTCGATTTTGTCACCCGCAGACTTAAGTGAAAGACGAGTACCCCAGTTGTTGGCTCCGGCGAAGAATGTTCCCGCCTCGGAGTTACGGATGTAGTACAGACCCTCTGGCACGACGTCCTCAGTGAGCAAGTCACTCACGTTATAGGCAGCGACATTCTGAGCGCTTGACGGCTCCCAAGGGGATTCATCAGGCGTCCTGAGCGTGTTTCGTGCTTCGGCGCTTCCACCAATGCTGAGCAAGGCTGCAGTAGCCAACATCAGCAATTTACGTAGATTCCTTTTCATGTTAATTTTTTTATTTATGATTAATTTTTATTTTTCCTATTTGATTAA
>JAGCWG010000521.1 GCA_017961965.1 Bacteroidaceae bacterium
ATTTTTAATTTTTAATTTTTAATTCTCCTGCGGCATTTTTATGATGAACTTCGTGCCTATTCCGAGTTCGCTTTCTGCATAAATTGAGCCGTTGTGGTCATTGATAATCTTTTTGACGTAGGCAAGTCCGAGACCGAAGCCTTTAACGTTGTGAACATTACCAGTGTGTACCCTGTAGAACTTCTCGAATATCTTCTTGAGGTCTTCCTTCTTTATACCTATACCATTGTCCTGTATGGATATAAATAGGTTGTTGTCCTCGTTCCATGTACTAACCTTCAGTTCGAGTTGTGCGTCACTCTTGTATTTGACGGCATTGTCCATCAGGTTGAAGATTACATTGGTGAAATGCATATCGTCCACGTTAATGATAGGGTTGTCTGCCTTGAGGTTGGTGATAATCTTACCTCCATGCTTCTCCACCTTGAGGGCGAAGGTATGGACAACTCCTGCTATGAGTTCGTTGATATCGACTTCTCGTGGACGGAGGTTTGCCTTTTGATTCTCGTAGAGGGAGAGTTGGAGTACCTTCTCAACTTGGAATCTCAGACGCTTTGTCTCGTCCATTATTGTAGATGTGTGACGTGTCATCATCTGAGGCGTTTTCTTTACAGAGTCGTCTGCAAGCATCTGTGCCGCAAGTGAGATGGAGCTTATTGGCGTTTTGAACTCATGCGTCAGGTTGTTGATGAAGTCGTTCTTTATCTCAGTCAGTTTCTTCTGTCTGAACACCAGCACGAGTGTCGTGATGAATGTGACGAGCAGGATGATTGTAAAGAGCAGAGGAGGAAACATGAAACCGAGTACCTTGGACAGTGGCTTACTCTCTTCAGGGAAGTGCACCTTTAGTACTCCCATTTTCTGCACAGGGTCGTTCTTGAAGAGCGTCTCCGTGTGACAGTATTGTTCGCCTGTCGGATCATAGTCGGGGCAACGGTAAATCACTCGTCCGTTGCTTGTCGATACCGTGAAGTGAAAGTCGAGGTCTATACCGTTGTTCATCAGTTCTGTTCTTAACAGCTCGTCCAGCTCGTTGAAGTCTATTCGCTGTGTGAGTGGACGGTCGCTTGCTGTATAGAGAATGCTGAACACGATGTCGTCAAGTAAATTGCGTTCGTAAGTGTATCTCCTTGCCATTACCTCCTGAAGCGAACGAACCCTGTCGGCATTTGCATCGTTCTTCTTTGTGAAGTATTTGTCCGAGAGGTTGGAGCTTGACGTTGAAGTCAGAATCCTACCAGAGTCGATGGAGTGGGGAACAGTCTTTCTGTTCAGTTTGTTCAGCGAATCCACGTTTATTATGGGAGCTTTGTTTCCTGTCTTGTTGGAGTTACCGAGACCTTCTTCAAGGTATCGCTTGGCCTCTGCAATCTCAAGTTCATGAGCCACGGTATAGAGGCTTCGGTTCACTGATTCCTCAAAGTGGAGACGTCGGGTGTCGAGCAGTTCCTTCATGTACCTCATCTGCAAGAGAAGAAGACTCGCAAAGGAGATGCCCATCAGGATTGATAATATGGCAATTGTTGTTTTTTTCATCTGTCTGTTTTGTTGTTGAGTGCAAATTAAACAAATCAAATTAACATTTTGGGTGTTTTTTTACATAAAAATACAAAAAAGCCCGCATAAACATGCGGGCTTTAATATAAAGATACAAATTAGTTGATAAATTCTCAATTAATATTGCTTGTGCGATGTTATTCTTCATCTTTGTTTGCTTCCTCAAACTCTTTCATGAGTTTCTGCTGGATGTCAGTAGGAACAAGCTCGTATGAAGCGAACTTCATGATGAAGCTTGCACGTCCTCCAGTAATGGAAGAAAGCGTTGTAGAGTAATTGGAGAGTGACTTGAGAGGAACCTTGGCAATAAGTTTCTCGTAGCCGTTCTCACTCTCTGAACCTATAATCATACCACGGCGTCCCTGAAGATCGCTCATCACGTCACCCATCTTGTCACCAGGAACGAATATCTCTACGTCGTATATTGGTTCGAGCAACTTAGGACCTGCCTCCTTGAATGCGTCTGAGAATGCGTGGCGTGCTGCAAGCATGAATGAGAGTTCGTTTGAATCAACTGGGTGCATC
>JAGCWG010000522.1 GCA_017961965.1 Bacteroidaceae bacterium
CAAGTATTCCGACGATACTCACATTGTCAAAGTCAAGTCCCTTGGTCACCATCTGAGTACCAATAAGTATGTCTGCCTTATGCTCTGCAAAGTCGTTGATGATATTCTCGTACGATGTGCGTGAACGTGTAGTGTCAAGGTCCATGCGGAGAGTCGTTGCCTCTGGGAAGATGTCCCTTATCTGGTCTTCTACCTTCTCCGTTCCAAGCCCTTTGCTTGCAAAATTCTTCTCTTCACACGCAGGACACTTGTCTGGGAGACGGTAGGTGTAGCCACAGTAGTGACAGGTGAGCTGGTTGGTCTTCTTGTGGTATGTGAGACTCACGTCACAATGTTCGCAACGTGGCACCCAACCACAATTCTTACACTCTATGAAGTTGGAGTAGCCACGACGGTTCTGGAACAGGATGACCTGTTCTTTCCTTTCAAGAGCATCCTGAATGGCATCTATAAGTTCAAAGGAGAAAGCACCCTTCATCTTCCTCTTGCTACGTGCTTCCTTCATATCCACTATCTGTATCTCAGGCAACTGTATATCCTTGTATCGCTGGGTCAGCTGCACATAGCCGTAGCGACCCTTGCGTGCTGCATGATACACCTCGACACTTGGGGTGGCTGTACCGCGGAGAGTCTTCGCACCATACATATTGGCAAGCACAAGTGCAGCATTACGTGCATGATAACGTGGTGCTGGATCCTGTTGCTTGTATGATGTCTCGTGTTCCTCATCCACGATGATGAGACCAAGATTGTTGAATGGTAAGAATATAGATGAGCGTACTCCGAGAATGAGTTGGAACGGCTCATCGCTCAACTGTTTCTGATAGACAGCCACTCGCTGCGCATCGGTAAACTTGGAGTGATATACACCCATACGGTCGCTGAACACCCTTTCGAGGCGGTCAGTTATCTGTGTAGTAAGGGCAATCTCAGGAAGGAGGTAGAGAACCTGCTTTCCTTCCTTTATATACTTGTCAATAAGATGAATGTATATTTCCGTCTTTCCACTCGATGTGACACCATGAAGGAGAGTGGTAGGATGGCTGTCAAATGAGTCAATAATCTCTCCGTATGCCTTGTTCTGCGCATCAGAGAGGGGCGAAAGGATGGATATGTCTGAGAGTGTCCCATTGTTAAGCGACAGACGCCTGCGCTTATTCTTCTCGCGTATGGCATCCTTGTCCTTAGGTTTGAGACCTGCTGGGAGAGCTGCCTTATAGACATCACCCATAGAACAGATGTAATACTTAGCAATCCACTCCCAAAACTGCAACTGTCGTTCGGTCACGACAGGAGTCGTCTCCAACAACTCTTTTATCGGCTTGATATTGTCAAAGTCAGGACGTACATCGTGCACCCTTATGACTATAGCCGTATATATCTTCTTGGCACCAAAGGGTACAACAACGCGACACCCTCGCTTGATGCCTTCCTCCATCTCTGGTGGAACGGCGTAAGTGAAGGTGTCGTGTAGTGGAAGTGGAAGTATTACGTCAACGAACTTCATTTTCTTAGTTTAACGTTGAGCGTTTAGAGTTGAGAGACTTTAGTTAATTCATAATTCACAATTAATAATTCATAATTGATGTTATGAAAAGCAAGAGTAAAGTCAATAAACCATAAACGCTAAACTCTCATCGTTCATTAGAACAAATAAGTCAAGTGAACCTGATGTGTACGGTTCTTGAAATCGATGTTACCAACACTTGCCTCAGCTGTGTTGCCACAAGGGATGTTGTAAGTGTAACCCACACGAATCTTGCTGAGTACAGTCACACCAGCACCAATGTTCCAGTAGAAGAGTGAAGACTTGAGGCTGTATGAGTTCTCGAAGATTGTGTTGTCACCAAGGTTCCATGAGAACTGAGGACCTGTAGCGAGATAAACACTTGCGAGTGAACTGAAACCGATTGTATATTTTACGTTGATTGGAAGGTCAACATAGTTGAGAGTCTCATCAACCGTTTTTCCTTCAGCGTTAACACCGCTGATGCTCTTGTTTTCATAGAGAAGAGCAGCATCGTATCCAAGTCCTACGATAGGAATGGTAATATCCATCTGTGGACCCACGAAGTAACCGCAACGGTTGTTCTTGCTGAGAGCGTCTGAACTTAAACTAATGTTAGAGATATTCATACCAGCTTTAAGTCCCCAATTGATTTGAGCAGAAGATGGCAACGCAAATGTGAGTGCTGCCACGATTGCAACGATAATTTTTTTCATA